>JAISXE010000215.1 GCA_031270615.1 Spirochaetia bacterium | reverse complement strand
CGGCACGCGTAAATGGCTCTTGCAATCGCGGTGGCCGCGGCCGGCGGTGATAAAGACGCGCATTTGCCTTGCAAATGCAGTGGTGGCATACCCCGCGATTTTGCCCCGGCAAAATCGCGCCGCCTGGTTCTGAGCCGCGGCCGGAGCGATAGCGCAGCCCCGGAAAGCCCGGTTTTTTTGCGGTTTCACCGCAAAAAAATGTGCCACGCCGACCACTATGACACCCCCCAAAAAAATAAATGCTGCTACCCGCGCTTCTTTCGGGAGCAATTGACTTTATGCAGCAAATTCTTTAATATGGCTATAATATATATGAGATTTCCGCAGAGCCGTTACGTTTTTGGATCGCATAAACCGCGAAAACGGTTGAATATAGGCACATTTTTTCTCATCGCGCTGGTGGCGGGGGCTGTCGGGGGCGGGGCTTGGTTCCTTTCCCGGAGGCAGACGGACCTTTCTTCCCTGGGGGTGTCCGCCCGCCAGAGGCTCCTTGCCCTGTGGCAGGCAAAGGATTACCAGGAGATTATCCGGGTGACGGAAAACGAGCTTCGGCTGAACCCTATGGACGCCGACTGCCTTGTGTTTAACGGGTTTGCCCATTTCTATGCCGGCGTCAACCTTATGGCGGCGGAAGAGAAACTGCTGCACATCGACGCCGCGATAAGGTCGCTCAGGCGGGTGCGGCTGCACGAGGCGCCTCCGCTTGCCGGGGAGGTTGATTATGTGCTGGGAAAGGCCTACTACCAGAAGGGGGAATATTATGCGGACCTTTCGGTTCAGTGCATGGTTTCCTCGATAGACAAAAATTTCCTGGGCCAGGATTCCTATGAATACCTGGGTTTTGCGTATAACACCCTGGGCGAGTACGGCAGGAGCATCGAGTTTCTTTTAAAGGCAAGCCAGACAAACCCCTCGGATTTGCTGTACCTCGCCCTGGCCCAGACGTATTACCAGACGGGGGACAGGGCCGCCGCCGAGGAATATCTTGACCGGGCAATCAACAAGTCCTCGGACGCCGCGCTGATCCAGAAGGCGAGGTCCATACTGGGGGATATCTATTTGCAGGACAGGGAATACCTGAAGGCCGAGGCGCAGTATCTGAAGATAATCGAAACCAATCCCCAAAGCGCGGACGCCAATTTCTTTTTGGGAGAGATATATTTCAGCATGGGCGATCCCATAAAGGCGCGCGCTTCGTGGAGGCGGGCAATAAGAATAGATCCGAATCACTTCGGAGCAAAAACGCGTTTGTATTCGCGATAGACCTTGAGGAGGATGTATGGGTATAGGCAGCATTTTTAACGCTTTTTCAACCGACCTGGGAATAGATTTGGGGACGTGCAATACCCTCATTTATATTAAGGGCAAGGGCATCGTTATCAACGAGCCTTCTGTTGTTGCCGTCGAGCGGGGGACAAAAAAGGTCGTGGCGGTCGGGGTGGACGCGAAACGCATGCTGTCCCGCACGCCGGGGGACATCATCGCGATACGCCCCCTTCGCGACGGGGTTATCGCCGATCTTGAAACAACGGAAAAACTTATCCGGTATTTTATTTCCCGCGTCATCCCGCGCAGATGGCTTGTAAAACCCCGCATGGTCATCGGTGTCCCGTCCTGCATCACGGAGGTGGAACGCCGCGCCGTGGAAGAATGCGCCTACACCGCGGGTGCCCGCGAGGTAAAGGTTATCGACGAATCCCTCGCGGCGGCAATCGGGGCCGGGGTTCCGATTTTTGAACCGGCGGGACACATGGTGTGCGATATCGGGGGAGGCACCACCGAGATATCCGTCATTTCCCTGGGGGGCATGGTCGTCACCAAGGCGATACGCCTGGGCGGGGATGAGTTTGACGAGGCCATCATCAAGCATATCAGGACCGTGCACAACCTTATCATCGGCGAGCAAATGGCCGAAAACGTCAAAATAACCATCGGCAACGCCTCGCCGGACAAAAAAATCGAAAAGATGGAAGTCAAGGGGAGGGACGCCATTACCGGCCTCCCCCGCAGCATGGAGACTGATTCCGTGGAAATCCGCGAGGCCTTGCAGGAACCGATTACCGCGGTTGTGGACGAAATCAAGAGGACCCTGGGGCAGACGCCTCCGGAATTGGCCGCGGACATTGTCGAGCATGGCATTGTGATGACCGGCGGCGGTTCGCTTTTGAAGGGCCTGAACAAACTGATTCAAAAGGAAACGGGGGTGCCGGCCTTCCCGGCGGAGGATCCGCTGAACTGCGTCGCCCTGGGGGCGGGCATGTATTTCGACTATGCGAAAGGCATGAACAACTCGCGGAATATTTATTCAAGCCTTAATACGTGAAAGCCGGGTATCAGGTCAGATGCTGGGTAAAAAATTCATCGCAAAACACAAGCCGGGGGCACTTCTGGTACTCTATGTTTTTGTTTGTTTTGTCTGCATAACCTTTACCAGTACAACCTTTGTCCTCAAACCGAGGCAGTTGGGCCTGTCCTTCTTTTCCCTGTTTCAGGGCGGTATTTCCTCCATCGGCAGTTTCATAGCGGAAACGTTCGATTCCGTCCGCGTGCTGGGCGAGCTTCGAGGGGAATATGAGGCGGCCCTGGAACGCCTGCGACGCTACGAACAGATCGAAAAGGATATCCTTATCCTGAAAGATGAAAACCGCAGGTTGAGCGAGGTGCTTTCGTTTTCCAGGGCCGCCGCCTACGAAAACATCCCCGCGAAAATCATCGGGAAGGACCCGCAGAATTTCCATGCGACAATCGTCGTCAACCGGGGAAGCCTTTCGGGGGTCAGCAAGGATATGACGGTAGTCGGCATTCAGGGCGGCCACCAGGGGCTTGTGGGGAAGGTCCTCAGCGTGGGGCTGAACTCCGCCCTGGTGCAGCCCCTGTATGACCCGAACGCCTTTGTCGCGGCGCGGCTCTTGAGCTCCCGCTACGAGGGCCTGGTAAACGGTTCGGGCGAGGAGACCATAAAAATGCGTTATGTCAAACGCTACGCCCGCTCCGAGATACGCTTCGGCGACACGGTTATCACCTCGGGCCTGGGCACCTCGCTTTTCCCCGAGGGCATCGAAATCGGCACGGTGAAAACCATTTCCGCCAGAACCTACGATACCTCCCTTGAGCTTGACATCGAACCGATTATCGATTTTTCGCGTCTTGAATATGTCTACATCCTCAAGGCCGGAAACGACAATTCCGGCGCGCTCGCGCCCGGAGGCGGCCTTTGATGCGCCTTGCCGCCTCCATCGTGCTGACAGTCGCTTTTGTGCTTTTTCAGACCACTTTTTTGCATGCTGTCGCGTTTCAGGGCGTCATTCCCGATCTTTCCCTCATAGCCGTCGTTTTTATCGCCAACAGAAACGGCACGGTTGCCGGGCAAACCGTGGGCTTCGCAGGGGGGCTTGTCGAGGACTTTTTAAGCCTTTCGCCCCTGGGTTTCCACGCGCTTTTAAAAACCCTTGTAGGTTTTCTCGCCGGTATGAGTTTCGGAATTATTTTTATCGGATCGTTTTTCATGCCCATGCTGATGGTGGGCGCGGCAAGCGTGCTCAAAAACGTTCTGGCCGCGCTCGTCATGGCGCTGACAAGCGATCCTGCGGCGGGGAGTTTTTTTTCTTTGCAAACCTTGATTGAAACCGGATACAACATGGTTTTGTCTCCGTTTGTGTTTGCCATACTCGGTTTCATTAAAATCATTGTTCCAAAGGTAAGGGAGTAGAATGCGCGCCGACGACACATCGCTATCAAAAAACCGGATTTATTTTTTTGCCGCCTGCATTGTTGCCTTTTTTGCGGTGTACCTCATCCATCTGTTCAACCTGCAGGTTGTCAACGAGGAGTTTTACCAGGAACGCGCGACGCAGGTGACCCAGCGCAGCGTCCCCATCTACGCGCAGCGGGGCGAAATCTTCGACCGCAATTACGACACGCCTGTTGTTTCGAATATTGATTCGTTTGCCGTTGATATCATTCCCGGGGAGATTCCCGCCGGGGAGCGGGAAAGCATATTCAGGCGCCTCGCGGAGTATCTCGGCCTTCCGCCCAGCGAAATAAACCGCAAGATTCCGCCCTCGTATTCGAACCTGTACCAGCCCATCGAAATAAAAAGCGGTATCTCCCTGGAAACAATTACCTATCTCGCGGAACACCTGGAAGACTTTCCCGGCCTGACCTGGCACAGCAAGCCCATCCGCAATTATGTCGAAAAAGAGACGCTTGCCCATGTTCTGGGTTATGTGGGCGACATCACGCGGGAAGAGCTACAGGTCCTCTACAACCAGGGCTACAGTTACGGATCCGTTCTGGGGAAAAGCGGCATTGAAAAGCAGTATGATTTTCTTCTGCGCGGAAAAGACGGCAAGGAGTTCAGGACCGTCGATGTCCGGGGGAGGAAAGTGGGGGACGCCCTTCTGGAAGACGAGCCGCCGGTTTTGGGAAGCAATATCGTTCTTACGATAGATCGGCACATCCAAAGGCTCTGCGAAAAGGCCCTGGGGCAGCGTTCGGGCGCCGTTGTGGTGACAAAACCCGCCACCGGGGAAATCCTCGCCCTTGTTTCCTATCCTTCGTTTGACCCCAACCTTTTCTACGATACCAGCAGCGCGGAAGCCTTCCGCCACTTGTCCCTGAATACGCAATTCCCGTTTCTGAACAGGGCCATACAGTCCCAGTACCCTCCCGCATCCACCTACAAAATCATCATGACGACGGCCATTATCGAGGAAGAGGTTATCCCCCTCAATAAGACGATTGTATGCCCCGGACATTTCAATTATGGGGACAGGGTTTTCCGCTGCCACAAACTGTCGGGCCACGGCCCCCTTGCACTGTTTTCCGCCCTGGCCGAATCCTGCGACGTGTACTATTACACGACGGGCGCGGAATACCTTGGCGTCGAAAGGATTGTTGACTTTTCCCGCCGCTATGGCCTGGGGGAGCCTAGCGGCATCGACATCCCCGGCGAGAGCGCCGGCACGCTGCCCAGCCCGAGCTGGGTAAGCAAAACCTACAATTCGCGCTGGCAGGGCGGCGATACGGTCAATATGTCCATCGGGCAGGGCTACCTTGGCATGACGCCGATTCAGATGGCGAATGTGGTGTCCATGGTCGTGAACGAAGGCACCGTATACAAGCCCCATATCCTGAAAGAGGTGCGCGATCCGGTTACCGGAGACATCATCGAGGAAATCAAACCCGAAGTCCTTTCAACATCGACAATACGGCCCTCGACTTTCCGGGCCGTCCAGAAGGCGATGCGGCAGGTCATCACCGAGGGAACCGCGCGCGTTGTTATTACGACAGACGCGACGAGCGTCGCGGGCAAAACCGGAACCGGCGAGGCGGGTTTCGATGACAGATGGCATAGCTGGTTTGCGGCCTACGCCCCGTTTGAAAACTCAAAGCCCGAGGACCAGATTGTTCTGGTTGTTCTGGTCGAGGCCGCCAATGACTGGGAATGGTGGGGGCCGAAAGCCGCCAACATCATCCTGCACGGAATCTTCTCCCGCAAGACCTACGAAGAGGTTCTTGGATCGCTGCGGACCTGGTACCTGCGCGCCGAAAGCCGGGGTGAACGATGAGGAGCAAATCCGTCTTTGGTTTTGATCTTCTCCTTTTCATATCGACCATCGCGCTTGTATCCATCGGAATCGCTTTTATTTTTTCCAGCGGGGTTACCTCCACGGGCATCATCTATTCAAACGAGTACATCAAACAAACGGTATGGGCAATCACCGGAATCGGGCTTCTTGTCCTTTTTGTTTCCGTCGATTACGCGTTTATCCGAAGGCTGTCCCTGCGCATCTATCTGGTTTTGATGGCGCTCCTGGTTTGCACGCTTTTCATCGGCCGCGTCGTCAACGGCTCGAGGTCCTGGCTTGGGATATGGGAATTCGGCATCCAGCCTTCGGAATTCTGCAAGATTGCCGTTATTCTTTTTCTCGCGCACATCCTTGACAAAAAGAACGCGCAAATAAAAGATGTCCGCTATTTTATTCTTTATTTGGGCATTGTGCTGCTTCCGATGGGGCTTGTTCTTCGGCAGCCGGATTTGGGAACGGCCAGCGTTTTCCTCCCTGTCGCGCTGGCCATGTTTTTTATAGCCGGTTCCAAAACCCGGCACATCCTTTTTATCCTGGGCACGGGCTTCCTGCTTGTTTTTCTTACCATGCTTCCTTCCTACGAGGTTTACCTCGCCAAAAAGAGCATCCCGGTTTTGAATCTTCTTACCAACACGCAGCTCGCCGCCTATCTTATCTGCGGCACGGCCGGAGTCTGCCTGCTGGCGCTTACCGGGTATTTTCTTACAAAGAAGCCTTGCTTCTACTGGATAGCGTATTTTTCCCTGATTCTGGTTTTTGCCCTATGCGGCTCTCTTGTTTTTCGCAAGGTGCTGAAGGAATACCAGATAATGCGTCTTATTGTTTTCCTTGATCCCAACGTGGACGCCAGGGGGGCTGGCTGGAACATCATCCAGTCGGTAACGGCTGTCGGTTCGGGCGGCCTTTGGGGCAAGGGGTTTCTTAAAGGAACGCAAAGCCATTACCGCTACATCCCCCAGCAGAGCACGGATTTTATTTTTTCGATTGTGTCGGAGGAATGGGGCTTTGTCGGGGTATGCATGGTTTTCGCGCTTTTCCTTGTCATCATCATCCGGGGCATACTCATCATCCGCTCGACGAAGGACCGCTTTGCCGGCATCGCGGCAACGGGAATCGTCATGATGATTTTCTTTCATTTCCTTGTGAATGTCGGGATGGCCATAAGCCTCATGCCGGTAACGGGCATACCCCTGTTTTTTCTTTCCTATGGCGGCTCGTCCTTGTGGACCGTCCTGATCGGCGTGGGGCTGCTGATGAGTTTCCATCTGCGCCGGTTCAAGGTCTAAAGCATGCACCTGTCAGACAAATTATCCGCGCTTCTGCGGCGGGCGGAGAATCCGGCCCGGTATGCCGGAGGGGAGTTCGGGATGCGCGTGAAGGACGCCGCGCTGAGGTGCGCCGTCTCCTTCCCCGACCTGTACGAGATTGGCATGTCGAACCAGGCCGTCGCCATTCTTTACGGCATGCTGAACTCCCTGGAAAACGTTTCCTGCGAGCGGGTGTTTTGCCCGGCGCAGGATTTCGAGGAATTACTCAAAAACGCCGGCATCCCCTTATACGGACTCGAATCCGGCCGGCCGCTTTTTGCCTTTGATATTGTCGCCTTTTCCCTGGGCTATGAGCTTACCGCCACCAACATCCTTACCATCCTCGACCGGGGGGGCATTCCCCTGCGGGCCGGGGACAGATCGGGGGGCGATCCCGTTGTCATCGCGGGGGGGCCCGCCGCAACGAATCCCCTTCCTTTTGGTGCCGTGTTTGACGCCGTTTACATAGGGGAGGCCGAGGCCGAGTTCAGACTGGTGGCGGAAGAACTTGCCGCCATGAAAACCAGGGGCGCATCCCGGGCCGGGCTGCTTGATCGCATACGGCAGTCGCCCTCTTTCTGGCATGCGGGAAAATCCTCTCCGGCAAGGCGCTCCGTCTGGACGGGGTTTTCAGACAGCCTTTCCCACGCCCTATGCGGGCCCGTTTCCAGCCTGCGGACCGTGCAGGATCACGGCGTTGTCGAAATCATGCGGGGATGCCCCCAGGGGTGCAGGTTCTGCCATGCGGGGGTATATTACAAGCCCTTCCGCATGAAAAAACGCGAGAATATTTATGAGGAAGTCTGCAAATTGATACACATATCGGGCTATAGGGAAATAACACTCTCCTCTTTGAGCAGCGGGGATTATACCGATATAGCGCGGCTTATCAAAGAACTGAATTCCCTTCATCGAAAACGGAAGGTTTCCTTCGCGCTGCCAAGCCTCCACCTTGAATCGTTCGGCCTGGAAATTCTCACAGCGATTTCCGAAGTCAGAAAGAGCGGGCTTACCTTTGCGGTCGAAACCCCGCGTCCTGAGTTTCAGCTTGGCCTGAACAAGCAGGCTTCACGGGATAAAATCATCGAAATACTCAAGGAGGCCCGGCTTCGGGGCTGGAAGCTGGCGAAATTTTATTTCATGGTCGGCCTGCCTTTTTACGGCGACAGGGGGCAGGAGGCTGCGGACATCGTTGATTTTGTCCGCTCCGTCCACGCGGAAACCCGGATGGGCCTGAATGTCAACATCGGGACATTTATCCCCAAGGCCCACACGCCCTACCAATGGGCCGCGCAATTAACCGAAAGCGAGGCCCTTGAGAGTATCACACGGATTAAACGCGGCCTACAGTCAGCTTGCATCAAGGTCGGCTACCACGCGCCGTTTCAAAGTTACCTTGAAGGCGTTTTTTCCCGGGGGGACAATAGGGTAGGGGAGCTTCTCTTTGAGGCATGGGGCAGGGGGGCGCGCTTTGACGCCTGGGAAGATCGCTGTCGGCCGGAACCCTGGCGCGAGGTTTTGGCTGAAGCCCGCTGGGATGTGGAAGATGCCACCTGCCGCCCCCGCCCCCCGGGGGACAGGCTTCCCTGGGAAAACGCCGTTTCCCTTGGCACCGGCGCGGCGTATTTTAAAAACGAGTGGATGCGGCACGGGGAATATGTCCCCACAAGCCCCTGCGCCGCCCCCTGTCCGCACCCCTGCGGCGTGTGCGGGGAATCCGTTTTTCCGGTGGCGGCGCCGTCGGTCGACGAGACTCCGGATGAATCTTTGGAGGCAAAATCCTTGCAGGCCGAACCCTTCGCGGGGCCGCGCGCCATTTACCGCCACATCTGCCGCTACGAGAAAACCGGGGCGGCGGCCTTTCTTCCTCATTTAAGCCTGATGCAGGTTATGGAACGGGGCCTTCTGCGCGCCGGGATCACGCCGAGGTTCACCGGGGGCTTTAACCCGAAACCCGTTCTGGAGTTTGCCCAGCCTTCGTCCGTGGGCGTTGAATCGCTGGAGGAGATTTTTTCCTTCGAGACCTATGACGCGCCGGTGGGGCATGGCTGCCTGGCCGGGGCGGTAAACGCAAGCCTGCCGCAGGGCCTGTCCGTAAAGGATGTTTCCTGCCTGCGCTACTGGGAGAAAGGGAAAAAGCCTCCGTCGCTTATGTCCCTGTCCGCCGGCGGGCGCTACGAGCTGTCTTCCGAAAACCAGCCGCTTTTAAGCGGGCTTGCCGAAGCATTTAAGTCCCTCGATGGCGTCACGATGCTCGAAGAAACCGGACAAACCCTTACGCTTGACTATATTGCCGGGGAAAACGGGAAAGGGTTTCAGGCAGTCCTGAAAAACCTGACGGACAGCCCCGGCGAGCTGTCCGTCAGGAAAAAAAACTCCTACGCGCGCTGCCGGGGGAGGATTATGTCCTACGCGGCGGCCGTTGACGAATTGCGGAAAGACAATTGGTAGGGAGAAAA
>JAISXE010000397.1 GCA_031270615.1 Spirochaetia bacterium | reverse complement strand
GGCTGGTCGCAATTTTGCTTCGCAAAATTGCTGCTCGCCCATGCAGCCTGGATAGAAGCGGAAATCCTTTTGGCTTTAGCCAAAAGATTGGAGCGGATAGCCCGGCTGGTCGTATTTTTTTAGCCGCTACGCGTATACAAAAATACTGCTCGCCCATGCAGCCTGGGTTTTTTGCGCCTGGGGGCGCAAAAAATGTGCCAAAATGATCAATGCGCTTGAGAAAAGTAAACGCCGATGCCCTGGCGCGACATTTTGCCTCATTGACAAATCCCCCCATGCTTTGTACAATACAAGCATGAAGATATTAGGATGCCTTTTTTTGGTTGTCGTGTTGGCCGTTTTTGCCTGTGGCTCGGAGCCTTCTCCCGCGCCAGTGCAGGCGGCTGAGGCCGTGCCCGAACCCGAACCCCAGCCCCAGCAGCCCCAGTTCATCCCAACGGAAGATCCGGTGGTGAAAATCACCCAGGAAGAGTACGACAAGACCTTTGCGGAAGTTGAGGCGGTCATCCAGGAACTGAATAACACCATCAAGGCAAAAAACATACGAAAATGGGAAAGCTACCTTACGCCGCAATTCCGCGATTCCGTCATGTCGCCGAAAAACCTTGCGGAATTAAACGAAACCCCGCTTTTGAAACGAAACAACATATCGATCTCCAGCCTGCGGGAATACTTTGAGATTGTTGTCGCGCCCTCGCGGGCAAACGTGCGGCTGGACGACCTGAAATTCACGGACGCGCAGAGGGTGCAGGCCTTCATGACGATAGTCAACAAGGATAATGTGCCAGAAGACATCTTGATTTACCAGCTCGAGAAAATCGGCAATGCCTGGAAAGTCAGTTACTGGTGATGCCGATACACGAAGGAAAGAATTTTTTATACTGCAAAAAATATACGGGAGACGGAATATGTCAAAAAAAATTGTATGTGTGTTTGTTATCGTATGCTGCGCGCTCTTTTCACTAGCGGCCCAGCAAACAGGCCAGACGGAAGACAGGGGCCGCACCATTGAGGACGTGTACCTCAGCCAGAACCTTGAGCTGCGGCTTATCCGCAACCTGGCCACCTCCAGCGACTGGGAAGAGCGCTCCCTGGCGATACAAAACCTGCGCGACATGCTCGAAGACCACCGGCTTGACGAAAACAACTCCGGCGCCATGATGATCCTCGAGGAAATGGCCAAACCAATCGAGCAGGGCGGCAACACGCGGAACTTCAACATCATCCGCAAGGATGCGGTCAACATCCTGGGGAGTGTGGGCGGCAAACGCTCCAAACAGATCCTGATGGAAGTCCTGACCGCCGACAGGGACTCCCTGGTGCGCGCCGAGGCCGTCCACGCCCTGGGCAAGGTCGGCATCGATGAAAAGGGGGAGGTTCTGACCCTCATCATGGACATGCTGCACAAGGAAAACGTCAAACCCACTCCAAACGACAACCTGGCGAACGCGGCGCTGCTTGCCATCGAGAAACTGGCAAAGAGCACGGGCGGGCTCAAGGCCGTGGACCAGCTTGATCCGCTGAACGAGATGCTTCACCGCAATTACAACCAGGCAGTAAAACGCAAGTGCCTGGAAGTCATCAACGCGCTGCTCCACTAAAAAACCGCCATTGCCGGGGAAACCCGGCACGGCGCAGGCCTTTAAATGAACCACGCCGCGTTTTTGCTTTTTTACGCGCTTTTCCCCCTGTTCTCCTGCGCCACGCTGGGCAGCCTGTTCAACGACGAGCCGAAGGAGACGATAAAAGTCTATTCGTTCAACATCCAGATTTTCGGTGTGGCGAAAATGGCGAAACCGGAGGTGGGGGAAGTCCTTGCGGACATCCTGTCGCAGGCCGACGTGGCTGCCGTGCAGGAGGTGCGCTCGGCCAGCCCGGAACCGGTGGCGGGCCTCATGGCCATGCTGCCGCCGTCCTACAGGCATGTCCTGGGCCCGAGGGAAGGCCGTTCCAGCTCCCGGGAGCAATACTGGGTCATCTACAACAGCGAGAAACTCTCGCTTGTGGACGCCAGGGCCTGGCCGGACGAGGAGGACAAATTCGAAAGGAATCCCTTTGGGGTCTATTTCAGGACAAAGGACAAACTCGACTTTATCCTTATCGACAACCATCTGCGGCCCGCCTCGGCGGCCCAGGAGATAGCCGCCCTGCCCGAAGTCGTTTCCTGGTTCCAGGAGCTGTGGGACGAGCAGGACGTATTCATCGTGGGGGACTTCAATGCCGACGGCGCCTACTACGACGAGACGCTCCTTGAAAGCGTGTTCCCGCCGGCCGGATACCTTTGCATCATCACAAACGATCTTGACACAACCCTCGCGGAAAGCGAAAACACCTATGACCGCTTTATTATCACCGGCTCCGCGCAGGAAGACTACATCGGCAAATTCGGCGTGTTGCGCTTCGACGAAGCCTACGATTTCAGCGCCTACAGCATCCAGCCCAAAGAAGTAAGCGACCACTATCCCGTGTGGGCGGAGTTCCGCCTTGACAGGGACAGCGATTAATAACGCACCCCGGGCAGAAGAATAAGAGGAACCGAACCACGGACCACACGGGAAAAGGCGGACATTGTATTCCTTGCTTTCGGTTTTTATCCGGTTTGTCCGCGAGGTCAGTGGTTGTATTCGGAATTGCTGTTTTTGAGCCAGGGCAACCGCATTATAAATTGAACAGGATTTTAAGCAGAAAATCGGGTTCATAGGAGGCGTAAAGCCGTTTCCGGCTGAGGGAGAGCTTCCGCTTGCGGTATTTCTCCGTCGGTTCCAGCCGCAGCAGATTCAGCGTTGTCTTCCGCAATATCGCCAGGTTGGCCGCAGAGTGGTCTTTCCGGTTCCGCGCGTAGTCTTCCCGAAACGCCACATCCAGCACCCAGTGCAGCTTGTTCTCTATCCCCCAATGGCTGCGTGCCGAACGGGCAAACCCCACCACATCCGTGAGCGTTGTCAGGTAGTACCGGAGTTCGGTGGCAATAACCCCTTTCACCGTCCGGGTGGAACGGACACAACCCATCGCCATAAGCCCCGCCCAGGCCGCAAGCCCGGCAAACCAGGACAAATCAGTGCACAGCCACGCCTCCCGTTTCTCTATCCTCCCGTGGCCCTTCGTTGCTTCGGTATGCCGGGGGAAAGAACAGCCCGGTTCGTCTATGCCTTCAAACAGTTCACGGGCTTCTTCATATACTTCAGGGTGATTCTCTTTCAACGCCAGGGTATACCCGCCGTCTTTGGCCACAATATCGGCGGCTATCGCCTTCTGGCAGCCCATCGCGTCTGTCGTCACGATACAACCGGAAATATCCAGCGCCTCCAGCAGGACGGGTATCGCCGTGATTTCGTTCGATTTCTCCGC
>JAISXE010000259.1 GCA_031270615.1 Spirochaetia bacterium | reverse complement strand
TAAAAAAAATGGCGGGGACGCCGGGCTGCGCCCTTGACAGGGCGGCTGTGCTGGATGTGTATATTCTTCAGGGAGTGCGGGGTTTTACTTCCGCTTTGGCGGCGGATGTGTTTTTGGATCCTGTGGCGCAGAGGATGCACGTTGACGAGCCGGGGGCGGGGCGCGTTCTGCCGGGCTGGAATCTTCTTGTGGAGGTAACTTACCGGGCGGGAGTGGCCAACCCGGAGGCGCTTACCGCGCGCGAGGCGGCGGGCCGCGCTTTGGGGCGGGAGCTTGACGGGGGCGAGATTGTGCAGACGGCCAGGCAGTACGCCTTTGTTACGCGCAATAACCCCGCTTCCTGCGGGCAGAAGATTGCTTCGCTTTTGTATAATCCCCTTATTGAGCGGGCGCAGGTGATTCTTCCTGATGGATGGGAGAAGGGCGAAAGGTTCCCCGATGTGTACCCGCACAGGGTCGCGGAAAGCCCGGCGGTGGTGGAGGCCGTCCGCCTTTCCGGGCTTGCGGATGCGGAACTGGAAAGGCTTTCCCGCAGCCGTATGCTTTCGATGTCGCTTGAGGAGATGCGGGCTGTGCGCGGCTGGTACGAAAAGGCGGAGACCCAAAAGTTCCGCGCGGAGAAGGGCCTGCCGCCGGATCCCACGGACGTGGAGCTTGAGATGATCGCCCAGACCTGGAGCGAGCACTGCAAGCACAAGATTTTCGCGGCGTTTATTGAATACGACGAAGACGGCAAAACGGAAGTGATTGATTCGCTTTTCGCCACGTACATAAAAAAAACAACTGAGATCCTCGCGCAAAAGCGGCCCGACCTGAAATCGGTGTTTCACGATAATTCCGGCGTTGTGGAGTTTGACGGGGACACCCTTGTCTGCGTCAAGGCGGAGACGCACAACTCCCCTTCGGCCCTCGACCCCTATGGCGGGGCGATTACGGGCATCGTGGGCGTAAACCGCGATATTCTGGGAACGGGCATGGGCGCGCGGCCCATCTTTAATACCAACGTCTTGTGTTTCGGGGAGCCTGCGGCTCCGGCCGACGCCGTGCCTGCCGGCCTTATTCCGCCCAGGGAGATGCTCTCGGGCGTGCATCGCGGCATTGTGGACGGCGGCAACCAGTCGGGCATTCCCGTTGTGGCGGGCGCTTTTCTTTTTGACGAAAGTTTTACCGGCAAGCCCCTGGTGTTCTGCGGAACCGGCGGCATCCTGCCCGCGAGGGTACACGGCAGGCCCGCCTGGGAGAAGCGCATCGAGCCCGGGGACCTCGCGGTTATGGCGGGGGGGCGCGTGGGCAAGGACGGCATTCACGGGGCGACGTTTTCTTCCGCGGCGCTTGACGAGGAAAGCCCTACGTCCGCCGTGCAGAT
This sequence comes from Spirochaetia bacterium, assembly GCA_031270615.1. Lineage (GTDB taxonomy): Bacteria > Spirochaetota > Spirochaetia > DTKZ01 > DTKZ01 > JAISAF01. The sequence goes on along the minus strand of JAISXE010000259.1, from coordinate 2,649 downwards.
CGGAGACCCCATCACGCAGAAGAGGCTGGCGGATTTTCTTCTGGAGGCTAGAGACCTTGGCTTGTACAAGGGCATTACGGATAACGGCGCGGGCGGCCTGTCTTCGTCCCTGGGCGAGATGGCCCAAAGCTCCGGCGGCGTGCGCATCGATCTGGACGCCTGCCCCCTGAAGTACGCGGGCCTTGCGCCCTGGGAGATTCTTGTTTCCGAAAGCCAGGAGCGCATGAGTTTTGCCGTGGATCCGGCGAAGATAGGGGAGTTTACCGGCCTTGCGAAAAAGCGCGGGGTTGAGGCGCGTGTCGTGGGGGAGTTTACCGGGAGCGGTTTTGTGGACATTGCCTGGAAGGGCAAAACCGTGGGCGCGCTGGCTATGGATTTTCTGCACGCGGGGCTGCCCAAAATGAGGCTGCGGGCGCGGTGGGAGACTCCGCTTCGGCCCGCGCGCCGGGGTCCTGCCTTCGCCGGGGATGGGGGCGCTTTAAAAGAGATTTTTCTGAGGCTCCTGGCGGAGCCGAATATCGCTTCAAAGGAGCCGCTCATCAGGCAGTACGACCACGAGGTGCAGGGCGGTTCGGTGGTAAAGCCCTTTGCGGGAGTAAAGGCCGACGGCCCCACCGACGGGGGGGTGATCCGGCCGCGCTATGACTCGCCCCAGGGCCTAAGCATTACGCACGGCATCTGCCCGCGCCTCGCCGCGCTTGACGCCTACGACATGGCCGTGGCCGCCGTGGACGAGGCCTACCGGGCGCACATCGCGCTGGGGGGAGATCCCGGCAGGGCTTCGGCTTTGGATAACTTCTCGTGGCCCGATCCTGTGGAGTCCCCGGACACGCCGGACGGGCCGTACAAACTTGCCCAGCTTGTGCGGGCCTGCCGGGGCCTACAGGACGCCTGTCTTGCGTATAACCTGCCCCTTATTTCGGGCAAGGACTCCATGAAGAACGACGCCCGCATAGGCGGCAAAAAGGTTTCCGTAAAGCCCACGCTGCTGGTAACGGTTATGGGCATTGTCCCCGACTGCGGCAGGGCTTTGACAACGGACTTCAAGGCCCCAGGGGATTACATTTATCTTTTGGGCGGGGGGGACGGCGGCCTGGGCGGGAGTTACTACGAAAAAATAACGGGCGGGGACAAAAACGCGGCCGACCGCGAAAGCCCTCCCAAAGCCAATCCCGCAGAGGCGGCCAGGGTGTACCACGCCTTTTACGCGGCCGCGCGCAAGGGGCTTGCCGCCTCCTGCCACGACGTTTCCGACGGCGGCCTTGCCGTGTGCCTTGCCGAATCCTGCCTGGGCGGCCGCCTGGGGGCGCGGGTTTCCCTTGAGGGGGAGGCGGCGCGGGAACTTTTCGGCGAAGCCCCCTCGCGGCTTGTGGCGGGCGTCAGGCCGGAAGACGCCGCCGGTTTTGAAAAGGAGTTCGCCGGTTTACCCTGCCGCCGCATAGGCGAGGTAAGGGCGGAGGCGGCGCTTCAAATTACCTCAGGCGGGCTTACTCTCGAGGCGGGCCTTGATGAAATCGAAAGCGCGTGGAAAAGTTTTTCGCGGGGTCTGTAGCACCTGATTACACTAAAAATACTTATATGAGCAACTGCAAGGACAGGACACAAAGAATTTAACCGCGAAGGCGAAATTGCGGGCAACCCGTGGGCGCAAGGGATTGGAGGGCTCATAGGGGGGCTGTCCAATAAGTATGAAATTCGCAAATTTTTTGTATAAAAATTCAAAAACATTGCCGTAAAGGCCGCAACTTTGTATTTCTATACACGAAAAACGGTTAAACCCTAACTCCGCTTATTTTAGGGCGCTTTCGCTCTTAACTCTTTATGGTGTATAGAAATAATGAAAATTCATAGACTCCCTAATTAGGTAGTCTATGAATTCACATAACTTATTACTATATAAGGAGTTACCTCATAGACAACCTAAATTTTGCGGAGTTAGGGATTAACTGTACCCGTCAATTCTCCCCCACCTTACGCCGCGAGGTGGCAGGGGATACACTTCCGGTCGGGTTTGTGGAAATCCGGCATAAGGCGAGGCCGGCAAGGCTCTTTTGGGGAACGAAATTCTCATATCGGGAAAGGGGAACTGAAAACCCGGGCGAACAAGGCATGAGGAACGGGGTAAATGCATACAAACCATTGCAGGACATGGAACACCAGATTTTTCCGGCTGACACATCCCTTCTCCCGGCACGCGGGGTTTGCGCCAGGCCAAAAACTCCGCGAGAACACCGGCAGAGGCGGCGCTGAACGTGCTTTTCATAAGCTGAAAGATAAAAACAATTCCCGAAACCGGCAACAAATCAATTTTTTAAAAACCTCTTTCATAACTTCCGTTTTCAGGGTATAAGGGCTTATCCCTAAACAATTATTCAAACTACAGAGATGATTATTTGTCATTGCGAACCGCCTCAGTGGCAAAGCAATCCAGGAATTCGGGTGCTTTTTCCACACTGGAGTGCTTCGCTCTGCTCGCAATGACGGAAAATAAGAAAATCAATATTGTTTAGGGACAAGCCCTCAGTAAGAAATGTACCAGAGGACGGACGGGGCGTACGGGCAGAAGACAGACAGCCGGCACATATTCGTCGGGGAGACGCGCATAGCGACGAAGCGGACGATAGAGGGGAACGCGAACCTGGGGTATGA
>JAISXE010000105.1 GCA_031270615.1 Spirochaetia bacterium | reverse complement strand
AGCGGAAATCCCGCAAGCCCCGCAGGGGCTGAGGAATTGCAGCGGAAAGCCCGGTTTTTGGCGCGGGAGCGCCAAAAAGGCGCCAAAATTCCGAATCGGAGTGAAATTATAAATGGGTTGTTGGAACAGGCTCTCGTAAAAACCGCTTTTCTTGTGATTTGCGTTTTGAAATCGGAATTGCGTTGACGTCTGGTGTTTTTCGTGGTAAAAAATTATGATATAGTATCATAATTTCCAAAAAACAGGAGCGGCCATGAATACCCCCCAGGATTTGAAGGACCTTCGCGCGGAGAAATCTTTTTTTATCGGCATCGATTCGGACGGGTGTGTTTTCGATTCGATGGAACCCAAACACAAGGAATGTTTTTGCCCTGCCTTTATCAATAATTTCAACTTGCAGAGCGTTTCAAAGTACGCGCGGGAGGCGTGGGACTTTGTGAACCTGTATTCGCAGGACAGGGGCTGTAACCGTTTCCACGCGGTGATGAAGGCCCTCGATCTTTTGCGCGGGCGGTCGGAGGTCAAAAAGCGCGGGGCCAAAATTATGGAACTGCCCGTGCTGAAGGCCTGGACGCAGCGCGAGTCGAAGCTGGGCAACCCGACCCTCAAGGCGGAGCTGGAGAAGACCGGCGATCCCGAGCTGAAAACCGTGTACCAGTGGTCCCTCGACGTGAACGAGGCGGTGGCGAAGATCGTGCGGGGCGTGCCGCCCTTCCCGCTTTTCCGCGAAAGCCTTGACAGGATGAGAGAGCGGGCCGATGTTATTGTTGTTTCCCAGACCCCCACGGAGGCCCTTGTGCGGGAGTGGGCGGAGCTTGGCATAGACAAACTGGTGCGTTTCATCGCGGGGCAGGAAATCGGAACCAAGTCGGAACATCTTGCCTATGCGGCGGCGGGCAAATATCCTCCCAACAGGATTCTTATGATAGGGGACGCGCCCGGCGACCTCAAGGCGGCGAAATCCGTGGACGCGCTTTTCTATCCCGTTATTCCGGGCGCCGAGGACGAGTCCTGGAGGCGTTTCCGCGAGGAGGCCCTGGACAAATTCTTCGGCATGGGCTACGAGGGCGCGTATCAGGAGGGGCTTTTGGCCGAGTTCAAAAAATCCTTGCCGGAAAAAGCTCCCTGGCAGAACTGACATGCTGTACTGCGCGCGGGGCTCCGAGGGCGGGGATATTTCGCGGGAAGAGATGGAGGCGGCCCTTGCCCGGGCCTTCGGCGAAATCGGGAAAAAGGGGAAACTCGAAAAGGTCCTGGCCCTGCCGCCGGATGTGACGGGGTTTCATTCGCGGGCGGGGGAGATCACGAATTTCGCCTCACGCTATTTCCGTGAAAGGCTTACCGATATTCTGCCGGCCCTGGGGACCCATGCGCCCCTGACGGACCAGGAGATAGACAGGATGTTCGGCAATATCCAGCACAGCCTGTTCCGCGTCCATGACTGGCGCAGGGACCTCCAGACCCTGGGCAGTGTCCCGGCCGATTATGTGGCGAAGGTCTCCGGCGGCAGGGTTGAATACGACTGGCCCGCCCAGGTGAACAGCCTTCTTGTCCGCGGCGGCTTTGATCTTATCCTTTCCATAGGCCAGGTTGTTCCCCACGAGGTTATCGGCATGGACAACCACAACAAGAACATTTTCGTGGGCGCAGGCGGAGAGGAGGGCATTGGCAAGAGCCACTTTCTGGGTGCCGTCTACGGCATGGAAAAGAGTATGGGCCGCAGGGACAGCCCCGTGCGCGATGTCATGAACTACGCCTCGCGGCATTTCGCGAAAGAGCTGCCTATTGTGTATGTGCTGACGGTTATTGGCCTCGGCGCTTCCGGGGAGCTTGCCCTGCGCGGCCTTTTCGTGGGCGACGACGAGGAGTGCTACAGCCGCGCGGCGGAGCTTGCGGCGCGGGTAAACATCAGGCTTCTTCCCAAGCCTTTGCAGAAAGTTGTGGTGTACCTTGAGCCTGCGGAGTTCCGCTCCACCTGGCTGGGCAACAAAAGCATATACCGCACGCGCATGGCCATTGCCGACGGCGGGGAGCTTCTGGTTCTGGCCCCGGGCCTGAAGGAGTTCGGCGGGGACAAAACCATTGACACGCTTATCCGCAAATACGGCTACAAGGGGACGCCGCAGACCCTGCGCGCCGTGGAAAAAAACGCGGACCTGAAGGCGAATCTTTCGGTTGCGGCGCATCTGATTCACGGCTCTTCGGAGGGCCGCTTTACCGTTACCTATTGTCCCGGAAAACTTACCCGGGAAGAAATAGAGGACGCCGGTTTCCGCTACGAAGACATAGGGCACATGATGGCCCGCTACAGTCCCGAAAGGCTGAAGGACGGCTGGAACACTCTGCCGGATGGCGAGGAGATATACTATATTTCAAACCCGGCCCTGGGTTTATGGGCATGGGAAAAAAAATTCACGGAGGGAAAATGACTATGGACAAAAAAGCTGATATCGGTCTTATCGGTCTTGCGGTTATGGGGCAGAACCTTGTCCTGAACATGAACGACAAGGGCTTCACCGTCGCGGTATTCAACCGGACGGTTTCCAAGGTCGATGGGTTTCTGGCGGACGCCGCGAAGGGCCGCCCCACGATTTTGGGCGCGCGCTCAATCGAGGAATTTGTAAGCCTTCTGGAGAGGCCGCGCAGGATTATGCTGATGGTCAAGGCCGGCGAGGCCGTGGACGAGTTTATCGAACTGCTCCTGCCCCATCTGGAGCCGGGCGACCTTATTATTGACGGGGGGAATTCCCACTTTCCCGATACCATCCGCCGCACGAAATACCTGGACGAAAAAGGCTTTCTCTATATAGGCACCGGCGTATCCGGCGGCGAGGAAGGGGCGCGCACGGGTCCGGCCATGATGCCCGGCGGGAACCCCAAGGCCTGGCCCCTTGTCAAAAAGATATTCCAGGCCATCTGCGCCAAAACCCCCGAGGGGGATCCCTGCTGCGACTGGATAGGCGAGGACGGGGCGGGCCACTACGTTAAAATGGTTCACAACGGAATCGAGTACGGCGACATGCAGCTTATCTGCGAGGCCTACGACATCATGGGCCGCCTTTTGAAGATGAAGGCCCCCGCGATGCATAAGGTTTTTGCCCGGTGGATGCAGGGCGAGCTTGACAGCTACCTTATCGAAATTACCCGCGACATCCTCGCGGTCAAAGACGCGGACAAAAAACCCCTGGTGGACAAGATTTTGGACACCGCGGGCCAGAAGGGCACGGGCAAGTGGACGGTCATCAGCTCCGTCGATATGGGCATCCCCATTACGCTGATCGGCGAGGCAGTGTATTCCCGCTGCCTGTCGGCCTTGAAGGAAGAGCGCGTGGAGGCCGCAAAGGTCTTGAAAGGCTCAAGGCCGCAGAAGTTCACGGGCGATGCGGAAAAGTTTATCGAAGATGTCAGGCTTGCCCTGCTGGCCTCAAAAATCGTTTCCTACGCCCAGGGCTATCTGCTGATGCGCGAGGCCGCGAAGGAATACAAATGGAACCTGAACTACGGCGGCATCGCCCTGGTATGGAGGGGCGGCTGCATTATCCGCAGCGTTTTCCTGGGCCGCATCAAGGAGGCTTTTGCCAAAAACAAAAAGCTGAACAACCTGATGCTGGACGATTTCTTCCGCAAGGTTCTGAAAAAGTGCGAGCCCTCCTGGCGGCGCGTTGTGGCGGCCGCGGTGCAAAACGGCATACCCATGCCGGCCTTTTCCACGGCGCTTGCCTTCTACGACGGCTACCGCTCCGAAAGGCTGCCCGCGAACCTTTTGCAGGCCCAGCGCGACTACTTCGGCGCGCATACCTACGAGAGGACGGACAAGCCCCGGGGCAAGTTCTTCCACACCAACTGGACCGGCACGGGCGGAAACGTTTCGGCGAGCACCTATACGGTTTAAGGCCGGGCATGGGCGAGCAGGGCTGTTTGCAGGCCGTAAAAGCAAACCAGTCAAAAATCGCAGCGTATTTGCCGGGAGTACGCATAGCCCGCCAATTTGGAACAATAGACGAACCTCATGTTCGTCTATTGTTCGCCACAGGCTATATATACAAAGTGCGTATATAATTGAGTTATGCGCAATACTTGCCAAAATTTTTTAGAAATATATATTGACAAAAGGAGAAAATAAGAATATTATGGAGTTAAGGAGTGTGTAGTATGAATAAATATTTTTCAAAAATAATTATTACAGGTTTGGTATTAAGTTTATTGATAGTATCCTGTACAACACTGGATTCAGATGTAGAAACTGTCTCTCTGGATAATGCAATACAGGAGGCTGCCAGAAATGTTGAAAATAATCTTGAAGCCGGAACAAAAATTGCTGTGCTGTATTTTAGTTCTGAATCAGAAGCATTTTCAGAGTATATTATTGATGAATTAACAATGCTTTTAATAAATGGGAAAAAATTGGTTGTTTTAGACAGAAAGTATCTCGATCAAATACGAAATGAAATGGATCTTCAATTGTCTGGAGATGTGAGTGATGAATCTGCCCAAAGCATAGGAAAGTTTTTGGGAGCGCAATCAATTGTAACAGGTTCTGCTCAAAAAGTTGGAAATTTCTATCGGTTAAGATTCAATACAATAAAAATTGAAACCGCTGTCAGAGAGGCCGCCTCCTCGTTCTATTTAAGCAAAAATGATCGACAGGCTTATGATTTATTAGCTGAAAGAAACAATAAAAATTCACAGAATACAACTCGTGCAACAAAGAGGAGTTATTTTGTAAATAATGGTGGTTCTGGTATCATTTTAGCTTTATCTGGGTTAAATTCAAATAATTTACCTCAAGATGAATTATGGATATTAAATTATTTGCAAGGAAGTATAGACAGTATTTTTAAAAAATATTCGAATATCGTGATACTTGATAGAAGCCCTGAAGGACAACAGAGAATCATGGATGAGATGGAGTATCAATTCAGTGGTTTGGTTGATGATAATGAAGTTGTGATGGTTGGCAGACTTCGAGCGGCAAATTATGTTATTGTAGGAACTATAATAAAAACAAACAATTTTGAATATTCAATTCAATTACGAATAATAAATGTAGAGACGGGGATACAGAATGCTGCATATACATTGATTTGCTCATTGGAACAGATACGTGACACAACTGCAATAAGGAAAATTTCATATGAATTATTTACACAAATGGGTATTATATTTACTGAAAATGGAAAGAAGGCGCTATTGGAAGATTTATAGAATGGGCAAGTACTGCGCATAACAGGATTGTTTACGCTTCGCCGCCAGTAGGCGGCTCGGGCTACGGTTTTGCTAGGTCATTTCGCTTCGCTCCATTCCCACGCAAAACCTCCGCCACATTTTGCCAGCCCTGGTCT
>JAISXE010000036.1 GCA_031270615.1 Spirochaetia bacterium | reverse complement strand
TTGCTTTGCAAATGCCGTGGCGGCAAACCCCGCGATTTTGCTCACGCAAAATCGCGCCGCCTGGTTCTGAGCGAACCGCCTTTCGGCGGTTCGCAACTACCGTATCCTGAGCCGCGGCTCCCTACTTGATATAGATCCGCTTTTTCCATATAATTGATGGGATAACAATAATTTGTATATATGATGAATATGGGGACTTATGGAAAGCGGCGCTTCTGATAAGGTTCGTGAAAAACTTCAGGAGCTGATAGAACAGTTTATTGAATCCCTTCCGGAGAAGATGGAGCATTTGGGGCTTGCCATAGGCCAGCTTGAGGAATCTTCCCATCCGGACGAAATGTTCTGGGACAGGACCCGGAATGAATTTTATAAAATCTTCACGAATGGCGCCAGCTATGGGTTCCATGCCCTGTCGGAGAAGGCCGAGGAGATAGGGCTTTTTCTGGACTACTGCGTCAAAAGGAAGGCGTGCGTGGGGGACGCGGAGAAGAACCGTTTAAGCGAGCTGCATAACGATATGCTGAGGCTTTGCGAAAAGGTCCGCAAGGATTATCTGGCGGGGGCCATAGCGCACCAGCAGGGCGAGCTGCCGAAACGGACGAGCGATTTCTCGCGCTGCCTGTGCCTGTACCGCAGCGATGCTTTTTTTACCGACGAGTCCCGCGACCATCTGAAGGTTTTCGGGTATTCGGTTCTTTCGGTGGACAGCCTCGATTCGGTCGAGCAGTTCCTGCGCGAGGGGAAAACCGTCGTCCTTATTCTGAACGCGGGCACCTTCCTTGGGGAGACGGAAAACCAGGAGCGCCTGCATTCGTTCTGCTGCCCGGCGGGCGGTTTTGGCGAGCGGCTGCGGGTTGTGTATCTGTGCGAGTGGGATAATTTCGATACCCGCCTGTTTGCCGTGCGCAACTGCGGGAACGCGTTTATCCCGTCCCCCTTCGCGGTGCCCTACCTTATCGACAGGATTGATGCCCTTCTCCATGACAAGGAGGCGGAACCCTACCATATCCTTATCGTCAACGACGAGCCGGAGCGGGTCGCTTCCTACGCGATGGTGCTGCAGCAGGCGGGGATGCTTACCTCCGTCGCGCTGGATCCGAGGAACGTGGTAAGCGTGTTGATTGAATCGAAACCCGACCTGGTGCTGATGAATCTGGATATGGCGGACTGCACGGGCTGCGAGCTTGCTTCGCTGATACGGCAGCAGGAGGCCTTTGTGGGCATTCCCATCGTCTTCCTTTCGGAGGAGCGGGACAGGAACAAACAGCTCAAGGCCCTTCAGTACGGGGCGGATGATTTTCTGGTGGAACCCGTTGACCCCGAAAGCCTGTGCGCGACCCTGGCCGTGCGCGTGGAAAGGACGCGGGGCCTGCGCTACTACATGGAGCGCGATTCCCTGACGAGCCTGTACAACCATTCCCAGCTTATGAAACGGCTTGCCGACGATCTTTCCCGCTCGCGGCGTATCGGTTCAAGAACCTGCTACGCGATGATCGATATCGACCACTTCAAGCAGGTAAACGACAAGTACGGGCACTTGACAGGCGACCGGGTTATCAAGTCTCTGGCGCAATTGCTTGTCGAGCGTCTGCGTAAGACCGATACCGTGGGCCGTTACGGCGGGGAGGAGTTCGGCGTTATTCTGTTCAATACCGATATCAACTCCGGCGAGGCGTTGATGAACGAGATCCGCGAGAGCTTCGGGAAGATACACCACCGGGAAGCCAAAAACGATTTTTTCGTGACGTTTTCCTGCGGCATTACCGAGGCGCGCCCCGAGGATGTTCTTGTGGTCATCAAGGAGCAGGCGGACAAGGCCCTGTACTGCGCGAAGCGGGGCGGCCGGAACAAGGTTATACGCTATACCGATGATGTCGAGGGGCACGACGGCGGGGAGTAGGCAGCCCGCGTAATCAAGGCGCCAGTTTTATCCAGTCCTCAAACACGGTTTCCCACTCAAGCCCCTCCCACCACCGGGCGGCGGTTTTCATTTCCAGGACAAGCAGCCTGAGGGTTTTCACGGTACAGGCGGGCAGGGGCGGAAGGCCTTCCGGCGCGGCGGGCCGGCCCTCCCAGTCGGCAAGGTAAAAGCCGGGATAGCCGAAGCTTTGCGCCTGCGCGCAGAGCATCCCGCCCCGAGGGAGGCAGCCTTCAAAGGAAAACCGCCGCCACCCCCTTCTTTTGACGCTTTGCAGGCACCGGGCGTCCGGCGCGGCCTTCCCGCAGAAAAGCGGCAGCACGGGAAGCAGGGCCAGGGCGGAGGGGCAATGGAATCTTTCAAAGATAAACCCCTGAATACCGGCCAGTTCCTTCTCCACGGTCGGGGCCAGGGCCAGAGCCGTCAAAAAAAAGCAATTCATACGATTCCCCCGATTCCATCATAAACGGATTACACCAATCCATCAATTATGGTATAATAAGCCCCATGAAAGGAAAATCAAAACTTATAGCGGACAAAATAGCGACCGTTGTCATGGGCTGGCCTTCGGTAGACAGCATCCTTATGGAAAACCTCCTTTCGGGCGATGTCTATGATCCGTATTATTTTCTCAGTCTTGACGTGTATTACTCAGACGCCATCCCTCCCCCGGAAGAACGCCGGGAAGCCCTCCTCTTTGGGGCGGCTTTTGAGACCTCCCGCGTAAAAGGAAAGGACCGCCTGATCGTGGACGAAGTGCCCGTGCGCATCGAATATAAAGCCACCGGGCGCATAAACGACATCATCGAAAAAAACGATCCCGCCTTTCTGCGCAGCGCGGGCACCTACGTTTTGTATCGCATCATCAACGCCGATGTTTGCTATGACCGCAGCGGCTGGATACTGAAAATGCGGAAAAAGCTGGGCACTATGCCCCAGTCTTTCTGGGACAGGGTGCGCGATGTCTTCCAATCCAGGATGGAACACTGCCTGAGCGATCTGGGCGCCGCCTCCATGCGCAACGACGAGCTTTTTTTCCATATATCCATCGCGAATTTTCTTCAGGGCGTCTGCTCCGTGCTTTTCGCCATAAACAGGCGTTTCGAGCCTTCCTTCCGCCTTTTTTCCGGGCAGGTAAAAAGCCTTCCCACCCTGCCGGAATCCTTTGCCGCCCTGTTTGATTCCCTGCTGCGAAGCAATTCGGATTTTTCGTATTCCCAGAAATACAAAATCGCGGAGCTTCTGACCAAAAGCACTTTGAACCTGTGATGGCGCGGCTGGCCCTCTTTTCCCTCTGGTTCTGCCTTGCGGGGGGGGTCTGCGCTTCCTGCTCCGGGAAAGCGGAAGGCCTTGTCTTTCGCGGCGCGCAAGGGGAAGCCCTTGCCCTGTACCTTGATTCCTCCGAAGGCTGGCAGGAACCCGGCGATATTTCCCTTGCCGCCGGGCAGGAAATCGTTTTCCGCTTTGCGAAACCCCTTCCCGTGGAAGACGGCTTTGCCCTGTACCTGGCTTTCCAAAACGCGGCGGAGGGACTGCTCCTGCGCGCGCTCCAGGGAGAAAAAGGCGATCCCCCCCCCGCCGCGCCTTTTTTCGGGGCGGGCGGCCTGTCCCTCCGGCTGCGGCAGGGAACCCTGGGCGGTTTCGCCCTGGCCAGGCAGCCGCGGCAGGGCCCCGCAGGGGCCGCCGGGGAGGGGGCGCCCCCGCTTCGCATTCTGCGCGCCGCGCTTGTCCCCTACGAGCCGGTTTTCCGCCTGGACCCTTCAGGGGAGCTATCCGCATCCTCCGCCATACTTCCCCTGCCGGGGGCTTCCCCCGAAGGCTGCCGCCTGGCGTTTCCCTCCGTTACCGGCGGCGCCGAATACAGCCTGCGCGTAACGCTGAAAGGCGGAACCCCCTCCGCGCCGCGCATAACCCTGCGTGACGGAACCCGGAGCTTCAGCGCCAGCGCCAGGGCGCGGCCCGTGCCGGAAGACCTGTGGTTCCATTCCCGCTTTCTGGGCTTCGCGCCGCAGGAAGCCGAAATCTCCGGCCTGGGCCCCGGCGGCGGCCTTGAGGTTTTTCTTGTGGAAAACCCCGAATGGGGCGCGGCCTCCCCCTCCTTTGCCCCCGTCCCTGCCGACCTCGCCTCGGTCCTCGGTACCCTCTTCCCTGATTCAGCCCAGCCCGCAGGGGAAACGCCTTCCGCCTGGCGGCATCCTGATTTTGAGGTTTTCCGCTGGAGCCTTTTCCCCGGGGTGCTGGTCTTCGACAGCCGCGACCATGCGGCCCAGAAACGCCTCTTCCACCGGCTTGCCTTCTTTATCGAAAAAAACGGATTCCGCGGGACCCTCCACCCCGACGCCGCCATTTGGGACCGCCACGGCTGGAACGCCCACAACTACAGCGCCGAAGGGCTTGCCCTGTTTTTTGAAACCGCGCGCGCGGCGGATTTCCCCCTGGGCGCGGAGGAACGCTGGCTGGGGGAGTATCTTGTTTCCCAGGGCGTGCTCAAGAAAAAAGGTGAAGCCTTTGCGCCCGGCAGCGGCGGGATCCTGGGCATCTCGCAGGAATCCACGCCCGCGGCGCGCAGCCTGCTCCTGTGCCACGAAGCCTTCCACGGCGTGTATTACGAACTGCCCGAATACCGCGCCCTTGTGGAAAAAACCTGGCAGGAACTCCCGCAGGAGCAAAAGGAATTCTGGAACACATATTTCACCTGGATGGCCTACGACACCGCCGACCGCTACCTTCTCGTCAACGAATTCCAGGCCTACCTTCTGCAGCAACCCCTTTCCCGCATTGACACCCACTATAAAATCACGATTGCCCAAAGACTCTCCGCCGCCAGCGCCGCGCGCGGGGCCTGGATCTCCGCCCTCCTGGAAAAACACCCCGGCATGTTCAGCCGCCCCGCCCGCATCCTGTCCGATTACCTTGAAAAAACCGCAGGCATCCGCGCCGGCGACGTGGAGTCCCTAAGGTAACAGCCCGCTTCGCTTAATAGAGCTTTCCCCAAACCCATTTGTGGTTTTACCTCAATCCGGAATTTTGGCGCATTTGCGGCGTAAAACGCCGCAAACCGGGCTTTCCGCTCCAATTCCTCAGCCCCTGCGGGGCTTGCGGGATTTCCGCTGCAATCCCTTGCGCATGGGCGAGCAACGATTTTGCTCGGCCATTAACCTATATATACGCCACAGGCTTTTTAGGGCCTCTTGCCCGGAAACATTGATATTACAAACACGCTTTCGCGTGCGGTTGCCGGGGCATGCAAAATTGCGACCAGCCGGGATGCATGGCGAGCAACGATTTTGCTCGGCCATTAACCTATATATACGCCACAGGCTTTTTAGGGCCTCTTGCCCGGAAGCATTGTTATTACAAACACGCTTTCGCGTGCGGTTGCCGGGGCATGC
>JAISXE010000034.1 GCA_031270615.1 Spirochaetia bacterium | reverse complement strand
CACGGGCTGATTGCGGACCTTAACTTGTTGACAGTGGGTCCGTGCTGTGTGGTCAGTGAGGTCTTTCGGTTTCTCTTATTCTGTTGTGCAAGGCGGGGAATTATTTAGGGACAAGCCCTAAGCCTTGAATTTTTCCGAAATCGGAATTGCTGGGAAAGCCTGCAGGGCATCGGCGTTTACCCGCGCTATATAGAATTAGATTGCGCGAAGCGCAAAAAGCCCGTGGGGCACAAGGGGCTGCTCGCCCATGCAACCTGGGCTGGTCGCATCCCTTCGGGATGCTGCTCGCCCATGCAACCTGGTTTTTTTGCGCCTGGGGGCGAAAAAAATGTGCCAAAATGATCAATGCGATTGATAAAAGTAAACGCCGATGCCCTGGGAAAGCCCGGGTTTTCGCGGCTTGGCACGCGCGCTCCTCACTTCACTCTCCATGCCCCACAGATAGATTGAGAAGCTTTAAGGAATGCGCTATATTGTATCACATGAAAAAAATATTTTTTTCGTTTATCCTTCTTGTTTGTGCTTTTTCGGGGGCCCTGTTTGCCGTCCCTTCTCCGGCCGAATCGGAACCTGTGGTGGATGGCATGGCCTCGGGTTCCTCCCGGAAGATATGGGGCCTGGCGCAGTCCTCTGTTTTTGAAGTGCTGCTCAAAAAACCGGAGGAAAACCCCTCCATCGTTTATGATAAGGAACTGGACTGGAGCCTTATTCCCTACGCGATACGGAGCGACAAGTATTATTCCATAGGAACCGCCTTCGCCATATCCGAAAGGGAGCTGGTGACGGCTTTTCATGTTATCAACCTCGGGCAGGAGTCCGGCGTTTTTCCCCAGTACTTTATCCGCGATTCGGCGGGGCGGGTGTTCGAGGTGGACAGGGTTGTGCGCGCCTGCAACGAGCGGGACTTCCTTGTGTTTACGGTGAAGGGCAGGACCTTCGACACCTGGTTCCCGCTCGAAAAAAATTTCCAGCCGGGCATGCAGGTTTTCAGTATCGGGAATGCCCTGGGCGAGGGGATTGTCGTGCGCGGCGGCCTTGTCCTGGGAACCGTGCCCGAGGAAGAGGAGGGGCGCTGGAATCTTTTGAAGTCTTCCGCGGACGGGAACCCCGGCAATTCCGGCGGGCCCCTTGTCACCTCCGATGGAAGGGTCGTGGGGGTGGTTATCGCCTTGCGGGACAACATCCTCTATTCCCTGCCGTCGCAGACGCTCCTGGACGTGCCCGAGGATTCCCTGAAATACCGGAAAAAATACACCTATACCCATTTGCTTCTTTCAAACCGACTGATACGGGTTTTCGAGGCGGAGGTAAAACTGCCGGACGGCTACCAGAACGTCAGAAAGGTCTTGACGGATACCTTCGCCGGGGAATATGTGCAAACCATGGAGGACCTGTTCAAGGAGGCGCCTGTTTTTCTGGATGGCCCGAACAATATGCACTTCCTGTCTTCCCTCGTAAGCACGACGTTTCCGGAGATTGCTTTTGTGGACAAAAACGACGACCAGTGGAAGCTCTCCAACCTTGATGTGAAAAATTTTTCCCTGCCGGACGACGGCGCCCTGACCATGGCCACAGTCTCCGACTTCAATTTCATGAAAATTTCCCGGCCGCGGACCGCGGACATCCACGCGCTCAACACGAACCCAAAAACCCTGATGGATCTGATTCTGAAGGGCATCAAGATGGAAAGGACCCTGGGCGCGGGAAAATACCGCGTGCTGTCCTACGGGGATCCGGTTTCCGTCAGCGAATACCGGGACAGGCAGGATCGTCTTTGGATACGGGCGCACTGGCTTTTGGCCTTTGAAGACGCGTACCTCATCGCCTACATACTCCCCACGCCCTCCGGGCCCGTGGTGGTTATGACAAAATTGCCCGCAACGGATATACGCTACGACTGGGACATCGACATGATCTGCGACTGCCTCCAGGTGGCCTACCGGGCCGATTTCAGCGAGTGGAAGAAATTCCTGGCAAAACCCGAATGGGTTCCCGGCTTCCTTTCCCGTTTCAATTTCGCGTGGGACGAAAAAGCCGCTTCCCTTTCCCTGCGGTATCCCGGGGTTTCCCTGCGGGCGGGTTCCGATATTTTTGCCTGGACGCCCCGTTCCGCCCTGTTTTTCGCCCCCGGGTATTACCTTGAGGGGGGAAAACTCTCCTACGCGATCCGCCGGACCGTCCTCCAGCAGGACCTCCGGGGGAGGAATTACCTCATTCTTGACCAGAATATCAAACCCGACCCCCGGCTCGGCGAAAAAGCGGAAGAAAACTGGAACGACCTTCTGGAAGCGCGATACCCCTTTGACCAGATCCCCCGGCTGTCCAACAAGGATAATACCGGTTCCGCCGGACTGATTCTCCCGCAGGAAAAGCCTTCCGGGGATATCCGCTATTCCCTCTACTTTTCGATGGAAAACCCCGAAAGCACGGAGGCGATAAGCGAGCGGATCAAGGCCCTGGCACAGGGTATAAACCTGGAAAAGTAAAACCATGGAAGCGGCCCTGCGGCATCCGGTTCTTTTGGCCCTCCTCGCCAGCGGTTTTACCTGGGGCATGACGGCCCTGGGCGGGGCCATGGTTTTCTTTTTCAAAACCATCAACCAGCGTGCTTTGAACATGATGCTCGGGTTCGCCTCGGGCGTCATGATAGCGGCGAGTTTCTGGTCGCTTATAGCGCCGGCCATAGAGCAGGCGGAAAAAACGGGCGGCCCGCTGCCGGCCTGGCTTGTCGCGGCCATAGGGTTTGTCGCGGGCGCGGGGTTTCTGTGGCTTGCCGACCGCCTGATGCCGCACCTTCACTTCGACCATCCCGACGCGGCGCCGGAAGGCGTAAAGTCGCACCTGCGCCGCAGCATACTTCTCGTTTTTTCCATCACCCTGCATAACATTCCCGAAGGGCTTGCCGTGGGCGTCGCCTTCGGCGCGCCGGGCGGCTTCGCCACCTGGGAGGCTGCCCTTCCCGCAGTTGCCGTCGCGCTGGGTATCGGCATCCAAAATTTTCCCGAAGGCGCAGCCGTATCCATTCCCCTGCGCAAGGAAGGCCTTTCCCGCCTGAAGTGTTTCTTTTATGGCCAGGCCTCGGGCCTTGTGGAACCGGCGAGCGCCGTCATCGGCGCGTTTCTGGTGACGCGCGTTGAAGCCCTCCTGCCCTACGCCCTTACCTTCGCGGCAGGCGCGATGATCTACGTCGTCGTGGAGGAGCTTATTCCGGCTGCCCAGGAAGGCGACCACAGCAGCACGGACCTCTCGGCCATCGGCGTGATTGTCGGCTTTACGGCGATGATGGTTCTGGATGTGGCGCTGGGCTAGGGGTGCCGGAGAAGAAAACCACCGACCCCACTGACAAATAACAAGTAAGGGCTTATCCTTAAATAACGCATAGTACACAAAGGCAAAGATTTACCACGGACAACACGGACTGCGCACGCCGAAATAAACGCACGCCCATCAGGGCGTGTTTTTGCCCACCCGGCAGCAGGGCGAGAGGCCCGAAAAATTTTTTGCGTATAAAAGCCGAAGGGCCGACAAAGACAGCCAAAAAACCGTGGAAGGCTGGGAAGCCGCGCGGAAAATACGGAAAAACACAGGCTTTTTGATCGAAATGCATGGCTTCTGTCTGTGCTTGTTCGTGAGGTACAAGGCAGCGGGGAAATCCCTCTGGTTGCGCGAGGGATAGAAGCGGAAATCCTTTTTTGCGGCAACGCCGCAAAAAAGATTGCAGCGGATAGCCCGGTTTTTGGCGCGAAGCGCCAAAAACGCGCCCAA
>JAISXE010000020.1 GCA_031270615.1 Spirochaetia bacterium | reverse complement strand
CCCAAAATCCTGTCATACATGGCGAGGAGTTTTTTTGCCCCTTCCTCCCAGGAGAAAAGGCGCGCGCGCCGCAGGCCGCGGTCTATGAGGTTTTGCCGCAGGTCCGCGTTGCCGCTGAGTTCTTCCATGGCCGCGGCCAGCGCGCGGGCGTCCCGGGGGTTTTCGACGACTATCGCCGCGTCGCCGACGATTTCGGGGACGGCAAAGGCCGCCGTGGTGATAACCGGGCAGCCCGCGGCCATGGCCTCGATATTGGGTATGCCGAAGCCCTCCGCCAGCGTGGGAAACAGGAAAAAATCCGCGCCGGAGAAAAACTCGGCGGCTTCGGCTTCGGCAATAAAACCGGGGCAGACCAGCCTGTCCCCGATGCGGAGGTCCCGGGCTTTTTGCAGTACGGCGGGATCGTCCCAGCCCTTCCCCGCGCAGACGAGGCTGTGGTTTTTCCCCTTTCCTGCGGCAAAGCGGGCAAAGGCTTCCAGCAGCACCCAGGGGTTTTTGCGTTCCGAAAAGCGGCTGATGTGGAAAACGTAGGGGGGCCGCGCCCCGTATTTGGGCGGCGCGGAAAGCGTGCCGGCCTCGCGCGGGCGGTATTCGCCGCCGATGCCGTTGTAGGCCACGGTTATCCGATTTTCCCTGACGCGGAAACGCCGCACAAGGTAATCTTTCGTGCTGCCAGAAACCGTCAGAATGCCGTCCATCTTCCGCGCGAAGACGGGGACAAGGAAACGCTCGTGGAACATCTCCAGGGGGCCGAAGAATTCCGGCAAAAGGAGCTGCTCCACCCCGTGAATCGTCGCGGTTTTTTTGTTTGGCACGAACCAGATGGGCGAATAGATCGTCAGCGGCGTGTAATGCACAAGGTCGAATTTTTCCCTGCGCAGGGCGGCGGCAAAACGCAGGGGGTTGCGGGGAACGATGGTTTCCTTTACTCTTTGGTATATGGCGTTTTCGGATTTTTTGTAATGGAGAAACGTGAAGTCGATTTTATTTTGGGTGCGCGCCTCGTTTTGGTCCAGAACCTTTGCCATGATTTCGTTCAGTTGGTGGCCGGAACCAGAGCGCCAGTTATCCAGTTGTTTGGTAAAAACCGCTATTCGCGGGGCAGGGGGCGAATCCATTTGTCTGCCATTATATAAGCGAAGCCGCCTGTAAAACAAGAGAGCGCCAACATCGCGTTGCGGTTGCTTTTTCAGGGCTGGCCGCGCGCTGCTTGCCTATGCGCCAGGGCTGGTCGCAATTTTGCATGCCCCGGCAAACGCACGCGAAAGCGTGTCTGTGATAACAAGGCTTCCGGGCAAGAGGCCCTAAAAAGCCTTTGGCGTATATATAGGTTAATGGCCGAGCAAAATTGCTGCTCGCCCATGCGTCCAGGGGCTGGTCGCAATTTTGCTTCGCAAAATTGCTGCTCGCCCATGCAGCCTGGATTGCAGCGGAAATCCTTTTGGCGTAGCCAAAAGATTGGAGCGGAAAGCCCGGTTTTTTGCGAAGCAAAAAAGGCGCCCAAAAAAAGTGAAATGAGGCATTTCGGAGAATGGACAAAATAACCGTGTTTACCCTGGTGGACAGGATTGCCTGTTTTTATTCCCTGTATCCTTTCCTGCTGTTCGGCGGAAAGGGGCGTTTCGATTTTACTTCATCCGCGCAGTGGTGCCTGACAAAAGACACAAACGAGGTTCTTGTCATGATGCGCCAGTTTATCAAACCCGATAGGGTCGATGCCGGGCTTCTGCAAAAGCTCCGCGCGAAATACAAAACGCTTGTGTACTTCCACGACGACGCGGGGGGCGGCATCCCACGGCTTGAAGTCCTTCCGCATGTTGACCTTTTTTATACAAAGGCGCTTTTTAAGGACAAGGCCCTTTATAAAAAACAGCTTTACGGAAAGGAATTGTATTCCGATTATTACCACACAAGATACGGCGCCACGGATCCGAATCCGCGGCAGCGGGCCGTGGCCGAGGACGATTCCCAGCTCGCGAAGCTGCGGCTTTCCTGGAACATCGGCGCGGGCGACTACCCCAGGGAAAAACTGCGCCAAAGGGCCGGCGTCGCCTGCGCCAGACTATTCGGCCCCCGCGCCGCGCGGTTTTTCTACACGCGCAAGGCCCTGGCCCAGGACGCGGTTTCCCTGAACAGCGGGAAAATCGATGTCCACGCGCGCATACTCGCCACGGGGCAGCCCTCCATCGCCTTCCAGCGCGTCCTTATCCTGAAACGCATCGGAGGCGACCCCCGCTTCCTTTTGGGCGAGGCGTCCCAGAGGCGCTACAACGCGGAGCTTTCCCGCTCGAAGATCGTGCTTTCCCCTTTCGGCTGGGGGGAGCTGTGCCTGCGGGACTTTGAAGCCGTGCGCGCCGGCAGCCTCCTTTTGAAACCAAGCATGGAACACCTGGAAACCTGGCCGGATGTTTTCCGCCCCCACGAAACCTACGCGCCGTTTTCCTGGGACGCAGGGGACCTTCTGGAAGAAGCCGCCCGCTATCTTGAAAACGGGGAACTGCGGCAAAAAGTCGCCCGCGCCGCGCTGGAGGCATACCGGAACCAGCTTGCGGGTCTTGAAGAAAGATTTGAATCCATCATAAAGGAAATAAGATCGCGATGAGACATACGATAAAACATGCCATGAAGTATAGCCTGAAAGACATTGCCGCCTCCCTTCCCCCCGAAAAACGCCGGGCAAACGGCTGGTGGGACCGCCTGGCCCTGCGCCCGCTTTCCTACCCCGTAACCTGGCTTGCCCTTGCCTGCGGGTTAAGCCCCAACGCCGTCACCTGGATCGGCGTCCTGTTTGCCCTGGCGGGCGGCGCGCTGTTTGCCCTGGCGGGCGGCGTCCTCCAGTGGGCGGGCCTGGGCGGGCTATTCGTTTTTTCCGTTCTTGACGCCGTTGACGGCAATATGGCGCGGACCCTCAAAAAGCCCAACCCCTGGGGCTCCTGGACGGACGCGGCCGGGGGCTATATCGCGTACACGGCGACCCTTCTTGCCCTCGGCGTGGCGGCGGAGCGCGCGGGCGGCTTCCTCGGCACCGGCGGGCTTTGCATTTTCCTGGGCGGTTTTTCCGCCGCCGCCAACATGCTGATGCGGGCCTGCGTCCAGTCGCGCAAAGCCTTCCAAACCGTCATGGAAGGCGTCCCCGCAAAAGCCCCCGCCGGCGGGGAAAAATGGCTTTCGGAAAACCTCGGCATTACCGGCATCATGGACCCCCTCATTGCCTTTGGCCTGGCCCTTCATTTCCTCCCCTGGGTACTCTGTTTTTACACCCTGCTGTACGGCCTGGGATCCGTGTGGGTCATCCTCAAACTGGCCCTGAAAACAAAAACGGCTTCGCGGCCTGTCGCGCCGGAAGAAACCACGGACCCCACTGACGAAGACGGACGGGAGAATGAGGAGTGAGGTGAGGAAATAATAAATAAGAATTTGGGCGCATTTTTTTTCGGCCGGGCCGAAAAAAAACCGGGCTTTCCGCTCCAATCTTTTTTGCGGCGCAGCCGCAAAAAAGGATTTCCGCTGCAATCCCTTGCGCGGCTTGCGGGATTTCCGCATCCCTTGCGCCCCACGGGCTGACTTTTGGCCTTAACTTGTTGACAATGGTTTTTTCTCTATTCCTTCTCCGGTCCAGTCTTGGAAAAAATCTAAATGAGTTTGCCCTGGCTTTGTTATTACGTCTGCTATACTCATTTTTTGTTATCTCCCTTTTTTGTGGATTTTGCGGCCACGCCCTGAAGGCCGGACGCTATGGATTTAGAATTTCCCTGTGCCTCTTGAATCGCCTGGGCTTTGAAATCAGCTTTCACTTCAAACCCCATGCTTTCAAACAACTCAACAACCTCTAAAAGAGGAACGCGCTTAACCGCTTCCACTGGGTCAAAACTCAACTTAAAATTTAACTCTGCGTCAGTCTCATTTCCCGTCAACCTTATTGTTCTTACTCCCTTCATATCCTTTTCTCCTCTAATCGACTTTTCACGTTTAATAATTACATGTTCACCTCGAACAATAGTTATTGACGCAATCTGCAACAAAGCTCTCCCGCTAATTGTATATTCCGCCTCAAGTCCAACCACCTTATCAGCCGCATTGATAATAATTAAAATG
>JAISXE010000240.1 GCA_031270615.1 Spirochaetia bacterium | reverse complement strand
AACGTGATATTGAGGCGCAAAATATTCCAAAGTGTCAATATAACAAGTTAAAAACTAAAATTAGCCCTTTGGAGAAAAGAGTGGGGGTAGCGGAAAAGCGTTTTTGCGAAGCAAAAACATTTGGAGCGAGGGGGAGCAGCGTAAAAAAGGCCCTTATAGAGCATAATTTGCTTACTCTTTCACATCAAAAGGCGCTCCCCCCCCTTAACTTGCCTGAGATACCAAAAGTTGTGGGTCAAGTTTAGATTAAACTACGCGGTTTATACCCATCTATTTAGTATTTATATGGCACTAGTCCCCAGGGTTCTACCGATAAACAACACCTTGCCTGAATGCGGCGCGATTGCCTGCAATCGCAGTCGCGGTTTACTGGCCTTCCGCGATTTCCCTGGTTGCCGCAATAAGGCGAAGCCCCGCAAATCACGCGATTTCCGTGGAACGGGCGAGGTGTGGGGAGTGAAGCGCCAAGAGAAAAAGTTGGGCGCGTTGGCCGCGGCTGGGGTGTATATGGTGTTCGCGCGCAATCCCTTTAAACAGGTCATAGCATTGAGTCTAATAAACTAATTTTGTAAGGAGATACAAAAAACCCGCTCGACATGTCACAATCCCTTTCAAACAGGTCATATCATTGAGTCACCGGAAAGGCAACGGTCAAAGTTGGTCCGGTTTGTCACAATCCCTTTCAAACAGGTCATATCATTGAGTCATGGCCGCGCGGGCCACGCAGCACATCCTGCGAAGCTGGCTGCCCAAAACGCTGCGCAGCACAAACGAAGGCGGCATGGGAAACTTTGCCTTCCCGTCAAATGACAGGGCAAATTCTATTTTTTTATACGACAGTTTCATTTCAACAAGCCCCTATCGAAGCCAGCCCTATTCCCCCGGCACCAAAGCCCGCTCCAGCAGGTTTTTCGGTTCCACCGCGTTGGCCGCGGCGCGCACTTCCCAGTGCAGGTGGGGGCCGGTCGCAAGGCCGGTAAAGCCGGACTCCCCGATTTTCTCGCCGGTCTTCACGATCTGATCCGGCTTTACCCCGATCTTGTCCAGATGGTAGTACAGGCTGTACACGCCGGGCAGGTGTTCGATGACAACCGAAAAACCCGTCAAAACCCGCTCCTTTGCCATGACCACCCTTCCCGCGCCGGCGGCGTAAACCGGAGTCCCCCGGGGCGTGGCGTAGTCAAGGCCGTAGTGGATGGAGGCAGCCTTTCCCCCGTCCGTATACAGGAAAGTCCGCCTGTCGCCGAAAAAGGCGCTCTCCCGGAACCCACCGGCCACGGGCGGGGAAAGCCTGCCCGTGTGGTACACCGAGGAGGCTTCGGTTTTTACCAGAAGCTCCCAAAGCTCCCGCGACTCGGCGGCCTTGCGGGGGTCGGAGTCGGCCCTGAGGGAAGACATGGCCCGGTTCAGCGGGATATCCTCGCCGAGGAAATCCCTGCCCAGCACCCTGACGGAGGCGGAAAAAACCTCCTCTTCCCCGCCCTCGCAGACGGCCCGCAGGCTCAGGCTGTAATCGCCGGGGGCCTGCACGCTGGAAATCCCCCCAATGGCGGCCCAGGTCTCGCCGGTTTCGGGCGCGGCCCCCCCGCCATTCGGGGCGGACGCCGCTTCCCCCCGGGGGGAAAGCAGGAAACCGCCCAGGGAAAGGACTTTTTTCCCGTCCCCGCCGCTCAAATCCGCGAAAATTCCCCGGATGCGGTTTGCCTGCGGCGATCTCGCCAGAACGCAGAGGATGTCTCCCTGGACAAGCGATTCCGGCACGGTAAAAACCAGCGGCGCCCTCGCGGGCGATTCCGGGACTATGGTTTCCGCCGCAGGCCCGGCGCAAAGGCTGCCGGGAAAAACGGCAAAAAGGCACAGCGGCAAGGCAAGGATGCGGAAAAATTTTCTCATACGCAGCGCTTTATATCGATAACCGCAAGCCGCAGGGTTTCCTTGTTCTGGAAGTAATTTTTCTCCACCTGGTACAAAATATCCACCCTGTCGTTCCTGTCAAAGTCCCTGCCCACCCTTTCCGCAGAATTCCAAAAAACAGCGGGCCAGGCATGCTCCCCCGCGCGGACCAGAAGGCGCGTATGGTCCTTGTCCCTTCCGATAAAGGAGATATCTTCCACCACGACCCCCGCCGTCATAAACGTCAAAGCCGGATTGCCCTCCCCGTGGGGGGCGAAGAATTTAAGCACCCCTTCCACGTCCGGCCTCAGAAACTTGGGAGGAAGCTCCGCATCCACGCAAATTTTCTCCTCGTCTTTTTCGCCTAGAATAATGCCCGGCACCAGATCCTCAAGCCTCTTCCGAAAGCCGGGAATCCTGTCCGAGGAAAAATTGAAACCCGCGGCAAAGTCGTGGCCGCCGTACTCGGCCAGGATATCGGCGCATTTTTCCAGGAAGGAAAGCGCCCCGTAGCCCCGGGTGCTGCGCAGGGAGCCGATTACCTTGCCGTCCAGGACGGCGCAGGCGGCGGAAGGCACATCGAAAAACTTAACCAGCCTTTGGGCCAACAGCCCCGTTATGCCCCGGTGGATCCGGGAATCGCACACCAAAACGAATTTGCCATCGTTCCCTTCAAGGCTCTCCCGCGCGTCGGGAAGAATGGCCTCCCACATATCGTCCACGATTTTTTTCCGCTGGTCGTTCAGGTCAACAATGCCCCGCGCCAGAGTGTCCCGTTCCTCCTGGCTGTCGCTCAAAAGGAGCCGCACGGCCCGGTCCGGCTCCCCCATGCGGCCCGTGGCGTTCAAAGGCGGGCTGATCTGCCAGGCAACATCGCGGGCGCTCAGGGATTTGCCCAGGATGTCCTGTAGCCGCATAAGCTCGCGGATGCCGTCCCGGGGCCGCGCGGAATTGAGAACCTCAAGGCCGCTGCGCACGATGATGCGGTTCTCGTTGCACACCGGCATCATGTCCGCGATGGTCCCCAGCGCCACAAGGTCGAAAAGGGCACTGTAGTCGCCGGAAAGCTTCGGGTTGCTCTTGATCACCCAGGAAGTATACAAATCGACAAAAACATCAAGCTCGCCGGGCGCCTCCTCCTGGAAAAGACCCAGCCGCGATGTCTCGCGCAGGCGCAGAAGGCTCTTCCCCTGGATGCCGGGGAAAACCTTTGTGATTTCCGGCGCCATATCAAAAAGGCCAATGTCCGCCCGCGTAAAAATCTTCCTCAGCATCTCTTTCTGGGCCTTGGCGCCGAACACAAGAACGTGCCCCGCGAAGAATTTCGCCAGGCGGCCCCCCTCCACCGTGACAATGCCGGGACTCAGGATTTCGGTAATGCTGTCCATGACGACGAGGTTGCGCATCAGCACCGCCTCAAGGACATAGCTATCGTTTCCCGGCCTTACATTGAGAAGGGTAAAGCTCTGGTTGTACAGGCCCGTCCCGGCAAAACGCAAAGCCCACACCAGCTTGGCCGCCACGCCGCAGCCCGCCAGGTCGCGGAAGGGATAACCCGAATCCTCCACCTTGGGATTCAGGATCGCGCAGGCCCGGGGAAGCTCCTCCGGCGGGTTGTGGTGGTCAACGACAACCGTATCGATCCCCAGTTCCAGGGCGCGGGCGATTTCCCGCAAATTGGAAATGCCGCAGTCCACCGTGACGATGAGGGTCCCGTTCTGCGCCGCAAAATCTTCCACCGCCTGAAGGGTAAGCCCGTAAGGCTCGTCGCCCAAAGGCAGCCGCCAGGACACATCAATACCCAGGGCAGCCAAAGCCCGCACCAAAAGGGCGATGCTTGTAATACCGTCAACATCCCTGTCCCCGAAAACAAGCACCTTCTCCCCCTCCTCCTTCGCGGCAAGGATGCGGTCAACCGCGTCCTCCATTTCCACAAACAGGAAAGGGTTGTGGAGGAACCTCGGATCGCTCTCCAGGTAGAAAAGCATCTCCTGCGGATCCTCAATCCCCCTGCGGGCAAGAATCGAAGCCGTAATAAGGTCAAGGCCGTAACGCTCCGCGATCTTCCGTACCTTCGTCTGGTCGAGCGGGGTTTTTTCCCAAATCATACCGTGCCGTACTCCTTGATAATCATGGACCGGGGCGGGGGCGGGGCCTCCGCGATACGGAAAGCGCCCTCCATCCGCGCGCAGGCAAGGCGGGCGGCCTCTTCGGTCCGCGCGAAAATATCGCACAGACCCTCGCCGCAGGAAACGGCGTCCCCCCGTTTTTTGTGGAACACGATACCCACATCAGGAAAAACAGGATCGCCGGTCTTGCCCCTGCCCGCGCCGAGGCAAACGCCCGCCATGCCGGTACTGTAGGCGTCGATCCCCGCCACATAGCCGGAAGCGGGACTCGGAAGGCCCACGCGCAGCGGCGCGCGCCTCTTCCCGATAGCCCTTTCAAAAGCCCCGGCGTCCCCGCCCTGGGCCTCGATGTTTTTCAAAAAAAGCCGGTACGGCGCCCCCCCCGAAAGCATCCCGAGGCACAACCCCCGCGCCTCCTCCACGCCCTGCGAAACGCCCCCAAGCACAAGCATCCAAGCCCCCAGCCTGATCGTAAGCTCCATAAGATCCTCGCGGCCCCCGGTGTCCCCCCGCAGGCACAGGGCGCTCTCCTCCGCCTCCAGGAAGTTCCCCACCATCCGGCCCAAAGGCTCGTCCATATCCGTCACAACGCAAACCACATCCCGCCCCAAGCCGCGGCCGGCCCCGATAAGCGACTCCGCAAGAGCCTCCGCGTCCCCCCGGTTTTTCATAAAAGCCCCGCTCCCGCACTTCACGTCAAACACAAAGGACCGCGCCCCCTCGGCAAATTTCTTTGACAGGATGCTCGCCGTAATCAAAGGCACCGACTCAACCGTGCCAGTCACATCGCGCAAAGCATACAAAAGGCGGTCCGCGGGAACCATCTCCCCGCTCTGCCCCGCCATAACAAACCCCGTCTCGCGCAAAACCCTGCGGAACTCCCCCGCATCACGCGCTATCCCGTAGCCCGGAATAGCCTCCAGCTTGTCCAGCGTCCCCCCGGTATGCCCCAGCGAGCGGCCGCTCATCATAGGAACCCTTATCCCAAACGAAGCCGCCAGCGGCGCAAGAATCAGCGAAACCTTGTCCCCCACCCCGCCCGTGGAATGCTTATCGACAAACGGCCCCCCGATCCCCGAAAGGTCCAGCGTCTCCCCCGAAGCAATCATCTCCCGCGTCAGGATACCCGTCTCGCGCCCCGTCATCCCCCTAAAAAAAACCGCCATAAGCCAAGCCGCGACCTGGTACTCTGGAATATCCCCCCCGACATAGCCCTGGACCAGGAAACGAATCTCCTCCTCGCCCAGTTCCCCCCCGTCCCGTTTTTTCACAATAACATCCACGGCCCGCATGGACTGAATAGTATCATCTTCCGGGTTAAGAGGGAAGGGGAAAAAAGAATTAAGACAGTCTAAGAAAAGATGCCGGGCGCGCTTTTTGCGGCCAAGCCGCAAAAAGCCGGGCTTTCCGGGACTCCGCTATCGCTCCGGCCCCGCCGGGATGCATGGGCGAGCAGCAACCCGAAGGGTTGCGACCAGCCCTGCGGCGTGGCTGCTTGCGCATCCCTCCAATCCCTCGCGCTTTAGCCCCACAGCCCGCATGAAACCGGAAAACCACTGACCGCGCCGAAAACACGGACTTCCCGCGCACAATTCAGCCCTTTGTCTGTGTTTGTCCGTGTGGTCCGTGGTTAAACTTGGGCCAGAGCGGCGGCGTATTGCAGCGCCTGCATAATATCCTCCCGCTCAAGATAGGGATAATCGTTCAGCAGTTCCTCAACGCTCAACCCGGCGCCAATCTGCCCGACAATCATAC
>JAISXE010000228.1 GCA_031270615.1 Spirochaetia bacterium | reverse complement strand
CTTCCTGGGAATGCTGACCGCGCTTTTTATCATGGGCGGCGTGTTCTCCGGCATATTCACCGCCATCGAGTCTTCCGTCGTGGCCTGCATTTGGGCCTTCATCGTTACCTTTTTTATCTACCGCGAAATCAGCATAAAGGAGTTCTGGCCGATCCTCAGGCGCACGCTGGGCACCCTCGCAATGGTGATGACGCTTATCGCCGCCTCTTCGGCCTTCGGCTACATGATGACGGTCCTGCGCATCCCCACGCTTATCACGCAGGGCCTTTTGGGCATAAGCGACAACCGCGTCGTGCTGCTCCTCCTTATCAACATATCGCTGCTCGTTCTGGGCTGCGTCATGGACATGGCCCCGCTTATCCTTATCGCCGCACCCATTCTGGTTCCCGTGGTAACCTCCCCCGCAATAGGAATGGACCCCATCCAGTTCGGCATCGTGCTGATGTTAAACCTTGCCATCGGACTTCTGACCCCGCCCGTAGGCTCGGTACTTTTTGTGGGCAGCTCCATAGGCGGAATCAAAATTGAGCAGGCGGCAAAAGCGATGCTTCCGTTCTACGCAACGATGATCGCGGTCCTTCTGCTCCTGACCTTTGTGCCCGCGTTCTCCATGACCATACCGAACATGATGTTTGGCATGTAAGGCGGTTTTAAAAGATGTGCGCATTTTTTGCTCCGCAAAAAACCGGGCTTTTCGGGGCTTTGGCCCCGCGCTTCGCGCGTGGCCGCTTCGCGCCCCTACAATCCCTTGCGCCCCACGGGCCGGCCGAGAGCTTTCGTTCGTGAGGTCCGTGCCTGTTTTGAATTGCCGATTCCTGGAGGGCGATATTTTTCGGAAATCTCCGGCATGGCCGGTTAAGAATATTCCAAGTAAGGAGAAAAAAATGAAAAAGATTCTTGTCATCCTGGCAGTCCTCGCGCTGATTGCGGCGGCGCCGCTCGCGGCGGGCGGAAGCCAGGACTCATCGGGCGGCGCGAAAGCGCGCACCTACAAACTCGCGGACAACCAGCCCGACGGCTACCCCACGGTTCTGGGCGACCAGAAATTCGCCGATGTCGTCAAAGAAAAAACAAACGGCGGCATCGTTATCGAAGTGTACAACAACTCCGTGCTGGGCAACGAAAAAGACACCATCGAGCAGACCCAGATCGGCGACATCCATTTTATCCGCGTGGGAACAAACCCCCTCTCCTCAGTCAACCCCCTCGGAAACGCGCTCTCCATGCCCTTCCTGTTCCGCGACCGCACCCACATGTTCAAGGTGCTTGACGGCCCCATAGGAGAAGAAATCCTCCAGGCCTATACAAGCCAGAACCTTCTTGGCCTGTGCTGGCTTGACGCGGGTTTCCGCAACTTCTACAACACCAAAAAGGAAATCAAAACCCCCGCGGATATGAAGGGCCTAAAAATCCGCGTGCAGGAAAGCTCCCTCATGATGGACATGGTCCGCAACCTCGGCGCTTCCCCCACCCCCATGGCCTACGGAGAAGTGTATCCCGGCATGCAGAACGGCATCATTGACGGGGCCGAAAACAACTGGCCCAGCTATATCACCGCGGCGCACTACGAAGTGGCCAAATATTTTACCACCGACGCCCACATGTGCTCGCCCGAAATGATCCTGATTAACTTCGCGCTGTGGAACAGCTTTACCGACGCGGAGAAAAAACTCGTAAAAGACGCGGCCATAGAAGGCGCGAAGGTGGAACGCGCCGAATGGCTCAAGGCGGAAAAGAAATACGAACAGGCGGCAAGGGACTCAGGTTCCATCATCACCAACCTGAGCCCGGAACAGCACAAGCTGTTCCAGGACGCCGAAGCGCCCCTGTACGCGAAACCCGAATACGCGAACCTCCTGCCGATTATCCAGCGCATACGCGACACAAAATAACTTTTGCGGTGCGCGATTTTACGGGGCCTGACCCTCGCGGGCCAGGCCCCTACCTTTACCTGAAGGAGAACCGCATGGACAAAAACCACAAAAACCGGCAATGGGTATTTAACCAGGACATACCTGCCGAAGAAACCGCCCCCGGCGCCAGCCGCAAGGTGCTTGCCTTTTGCGACCAGGCCATGTGCGTGGAAAACCGCTTCGAGGAAGGCGCACGCGGCGCGCTGCACAGCCACCCCCACACGCAAATAACCTATGTCGCCGAGGGCCGTTTCCGCTTTACCATAGACGGTGTGGAGCGCGAAGTCAAACAAGGCGACACCCTCCTGAAACAAAACGCTGTTGTTCACGGCTGCCTCTGCCTGGAAAAAGGCGTGCTTGTCGATTTTTTTACGCCCATGCGCCGGGAATTTGTATAATTCCGAAACGCAAATAAAAAACGAGTTGTTTAAGCCGCCGCCCCCTGGTCATTGCGAGGGGCAAATCCGAGGAATTGGGAAGAGATTTTTGTTGCATTGCCCCCGCACGTCGGTGTATTCTTTGTAAAAAAGCGCGGCGCGTGGCCGGCAGGAGGGGTTGTGAACACAAAGACGGAAGAGGGCAGGCCGCTGCCGCTGGGGGCAAACCTCCATGAGAAGGGCGTCCAGTTTGCGGTTTTTTCGAGAAACGCGACGGCGATTTCCCTTCTTTTGTTTGACAAGCCGGAAGACAGAAAGCCGCGTGAAGAGATTGTGTTCGATCCCAGGCGAAACCGTTTTGGCGATGTGTGGCATCTGTTTGTACCGGACCTCGCGCCGGGGGCGCTGTATTTGTACCGTGTTGATGGGCCTTACAATCCGGAGAAGGGGCACAGGTTTAACCGGAACAAGGTTCTGCTTGACCCATACGCGAAGGCCTTGACGGGGTCTTTCCGCTGGAAGCTCAACCAGGCGGTAGGCTGGGATTTGTCCTCGCCGCTGCGGGATCTTTCCTTTAACACGGATTTTAATCCCGCGGAGATTCCCAAATGCATTGTGGTGGACGATGAGTTTGACTGGCAGAGCGATAAGCCGCTTAATTATCCTTTGCGCAAGAGCGTTATTTACGAGGTCCATCTTCAGGGGTTTACGAAGGCGGACAGGACGCTGCGGCATCCGGGGACGTATTTGGGAGTCGTCGAGAAGATTCCCTACCTCAAGGAGCTGGGCGTAACGAGTCTTGAGTTTCTTCCGCTTATGGAATTCGATGAGTTTGAGTTTGAGCGCCGCAATCCCCGCAGCGGGGAGGCGCTGCAGAACTACTGGGGCTACAGCACGATTGCGTTTTTTGCGCCCAAGGGCCGCTATTCCACGGGGCCGGGCCTGGGCGAGCAGGTAACGGAATTCAAGACCATGATACGCGAACTGCACAAGGCGGGCATCGAGGTCATCATGGATGTGGTGTTTAACCATACGGGGGAGGGCAGCGAGCTGGGGCCGACCTATAGTTTTCGGGGCTTTGACAACAGCATTTATTATATTCTTGACGAGAACAGGCGCTACTATAAAAATTACTCCGGCTGCGGCAATACGCTTAACTGTAATCATCCCCTGGTGCGCGGCATGATTATCGACAGCCTGCACTATTGGGTTCTGGAAATGCATGTGGATGGATTTCGGTTTGATCTGGGTTCAATTCTGGGGAGGGACCAGCGGGGCGCCCTTATGGAGAATCCGCCCATGCTCGAGATGATTGCCGAGGATCCCATTCTGCGGCATACAAAAATCATCGCCGAGGCCTGGGACGCCGCGGGCGCCTATCAGGTGGGATGGTTTCCCGGCGGAAGGTGGGCGGAGTGGAACGACCGTTACCGCGACGACGTGCGCCGCTTCTGGCGGGGGGACGAGGTGAACGTGGGCAGCCTGGCGACGCGGATTACCGGCAGTTCCGATTTGTACCTGCGGGACGGGCGCAAGCCTTTTCACAGCATCAACTTTATTACCTCGCACGACGGTTTTACGCTGAATGATCTTGTTTCCTACACGCGCAAGCACAACGAAATAAACGGCGAGGAAAACCGAGACGGCAACGACCATAACCTAAGCGCGAACTACGGCGTCGAGGGGGAGGCGCCGGCCGGAAGTCCCGTAGACTTAAAGCGCAGGCGGCAGATAAAGAATTTTATGGCGACTTTGCTTTTGTCCCTCGGCACGCCGATGTTTTTGGGGGGAGATGAGTTTCGCAGAACCCAGCGGGGGAACAACAACGCTTACTGCCAGAACAACGGGATCTCCTGGTTCGACTGGGATCTTGAGCAGGCCAACCGGGATATCCGCGGGTTTGTTTCGCGGTTGATTCATTTCCGGTTTTCCCACCCCGCCCTGCTGAGGCCGGAGTTTTTTACGGGCAAAGACGAGCGGTTTAACGCCATGCCCGATGTGGCCTGGTTTGACGAGCGGGAAAGAACCCCGGACTGGGACAGGCAGAAAAAGCTGCTTGCCCTGCGCATAGACGGCCACGAGGCCTCTATGGAGATGGACAGGGACTCCCGCGATCTGTATATGATGTTTAATTCAAGCGGCGACGACAGGGTGTTCTGTGTCGCCCCGCCCCGGCAGGGTCTTTCCTGGCGCCGGCTTATCGATACGGGGCTGCAAACGCCGGAGGACTTTGTGGAAGAACAGGAGGCCCCCTTTCTGCGTCCGCAGAACCGCTACTACGTCTCCGGCCAGTCTTTTGTGCTGCTCATGGCAAAGTAAGCGCGGACAAAAAGTCAAAAACCGAAGCCTCAAATTTTTAGAACTATGTGCGCATTTTTACCCGCTTCACTCCCATACCCGCGGGTTAGAATAAGGCCTTCCCATGTGCTATACTTATGGGGAACCGTTACCAATAAGGAGACATTTGATGAAAAAATACATACTCGCGCTGGTTCTTGCGCTTGCGGCGGTTTTTGGTTTTTCGCAGGAAAAAGCCGGCGTGAAGGAGAAGGACATATTCAGGCTGCTTGAGACGCTGAATACGAGGGCGCTTGCGGTGCAGATCTTCGATATGGTGATTCCGCAGATAGCGCAGCTTGCACCGAATGTTCCGCAGAACGTGTGGGATATGTTCAGAGAAAAAATTGATGCCGATGATTTTGCCAAACTGTGCATCGCCATCTACGACAGGCATTTTTCCCACGAGGAGATACTGGCTCTTATCGAATTTTATGAATCCCCCCTGGGGCGCAGGCTGGTGGAGGAGACTCCGGGCATTACCCAGGATTCAATGGCGGCGGGCCAGGAGTGGGGCATGAGGCTGGGGCAGCAGATTATGCTGGAGCTGGAAAAGAGCGGCTATCTTGACACCTGAAACGAGCCCAGGGTTTTGCGGCGGCTGCGATGCGGGCTTCTGAACGTATACTTCCCCCTGTTATCGAACACATGCGTGAGGCCATCCGAGAGGCCCAGGGGCGGGAAGTCCTTTTTGTGGGCAGGCTTGACCGCGAAGCCAGGGTGCGGGAAGTTGTTGTCGCCGCACGGGGAGACGAGACTTCGGTCCCGGCTTTGGCTCCGCACATGGAGAAGGGCGAGGTGGTGCTGCATAATCATCCTGATACTCCAGGGGTTTCCACTGCCGCGAATCTGCGGCCAAGCGAGGCGGATTTACACATCGCATCGCAGCTGGGCAATCAGGGTATAGGCTTTTTTATTGTTGATAACCAGATCCGCGAGCTTTACGCCGTCGCGGAGCCTGTGCAGGCCGCGGAGATACAAATGCTTGCGGAGGATGAGCTTGCCGGCATCCTTGAGCCTGGGGGCGCGCTTTCGCGGAAGATGCCGGGCTATGAGGCGCGGGAGTCTCAGATCAATATGCTCAAGTTTACCGTCCAGGCGTTCAACGAAGGCGGAATTTTTATCGCGGAGGCGGGAACGGGAGTGGGAAAGTCCCTCGCGTATCTTCTTCCGGCGCTGGCCTGGGTCTGCCGGAACGAGGAGCGGGTCGTCGTTTCCACGGCCACGATAAACCTTCAGGAGCAGCTCATGGACAAGGATATCCCTCTTGTGCGGCGGCTTCTGGGCAGGGACGTGCGGGCGGTTCTTGTAAAGGGCAGGGGAAACTACCTGTGCCGCGCGCGGCTCAAGGAGGCCCTCGATGAGAAGAACCTTTTTGAGGAGGAGGCGAACACGGTCCTGGATTCTCTTGAGAAGTGGGCCGCCGAAACGCCCACGGGTTCCCGTTCGGATTTAAGTTTTTTTCCGGGCGAGGGCGTCTGGTCCCAGGT
>JAISXE010000224.1 GCA_031270615.1 Spirochaetia bacterium | reverse complement strand
TCCCTTCGGGATGCTGCTCGCCCATGCAACCTGGGTTTTTGGCGCGGGAGCGCCAAAAAGGCGCACATCTTTTTCTTAACTTGTTGACAGTGGCAAAAAATGTGCCAAAATGATCAATGCGATTGAGAAAAGTAAACGCCGATGCCCTGGAAGCGGCCGCGGCTGCCCTTGATTTCCGGGCCGCGTTCTGGTAGGCTTGCGGCATGGCTGAAGATACGATTTTCGACAAAATCCTGAAAAAGGAAATCCCCTGCGACACCGTGTACGAGGACGAGGCGGTTCTTGCTTTCAAAGACATAAACCCGCAGGCGCCGGTGCATATCGTGGCCATCCCCAAAAAAAAGGTAAGCGGCTTTGACGCGATTTCCGACTTGCCCGCCGATTTTACCGGACGCTACATGAACGGCATTCGCGCGGCGGCCAGGCAGGCGGGACTGACGAATGGCTACCGGGTGGTGTTCAACATGGGGAAGGACGGCCAGCAGACGGTGGACTACCTGCACGCCCACATCCTCGGCGGGCGAGAACTGGGCTGGCCCCCGGGTTAGGCGTGGCGGGAAACGAAAAGGATTTTTCTCCCCACGGAAGAAAAATCCGCTGCGCCATTGTGGGTTTGGGCAGGATCGGCAGCATCCTTGAAGACGACGCCCTGCGGGAAAAGCCCTGCACCCACGCGGGGGCGATAGCGGGCCTGGGTGCCTGTGTCCTTGCCGGAGGCGCGGATACGGACCCAAGGCGCAGAAAACTTTTCGCGGAAAGATGGAACTGCCGCGCCGTTTACGCGGACGCGGAGGAGATGCTGCAAAGCCTAAGGCC
Source organism: Spirochaetia bacterium (assembly GCA_031270615.1). Taxonomy (GTDB): domain Bacteria; phylum Spirochaetota; class Spirochaetia; order DTKZ01; family DTKZ01; genus JAISAF01. Next base: position 3,466 of record JAISXE010000224.1, on the reverse strand, counting down.
GGATATCCTGCACATAGCCACGCACCCGGATTCCCACTATCACTACGCCCGGCTTGCCGCGAAACACGCGGTTCCAGTCGCGGTATGCGAGAAACCCCTTGCCGACACCCTGGAAGACGCGCGGAAGATTGCCCGCCTGCACGAAGACGGCAAGATTGCCATCCTGACCAACCATGAACGGCGCTATTCCGCGGATTACATCCAGGCCCGCTCGCGCATTGGCTCGGGGCGCCTGGGCGAATTGCTTTCGGTAACGGCAAAGCTCTACTTCGGAAAAACGCGCGCGCCCGGCAGCCAGCTCCTGCATGACGGGACGCACCTCGCGGACGCAATCGCCTTTCTCGCGGGCGGGTATTTGGAAAAGCAGCAGGTATACGGAAACCCGGACAAAAAAACGGGAACGGTTTTTATAAGCGCGCGCGTGAGGGGCAGCGGCGTTCCCGTTTTGATTGAGTCCGGCGCGCAGAGGGATTACCTGGCCTTTGAGATAGACCTCGCCTTCAGCGCGGGACGCCTGCGGATAGGCAACGGTCTGTACGAGGAATACGAAAGCAGGGCCAGCCCCTACTATGAGGGCTTCCGGTCCCTCGCCAGGAAGGAAACAAAGCCCTTTGGGAAAACAGGCTACTTCTCGTCCATGATGAAAGACGCGGCGGCCTGCGCGCGCGATCCGAAAAGGATCCCCGTTTCCGGCGCGACTGACGGCTATGAGGCGCTCAGGTTCATTCTGTCCCTTGCGGCCCCGGGGAAATGAACGGGGCAGTGAATTCCGGCCCGGCTTCCGCCGCGGGCTGCTCCCCGGGAACGAATGACATAACGAATTCCTCCTCGCGGCTGCGGTGGTTATACTTTGCCAGGAAGAGCTTCTCCTGCGGAATATAGTACGCCCCGATGGCGTAACGCTCAAAGTTCACATCCACCCGCCAGGGGATTTTCCGCAGTTGGATTTCCGTATATTGTTTCGCGCCGCAGAAAACAAAGTGGTGCGTCCCGCCCGGCGGAAACCGGAAACGGAAAACATAGCGCTGCGGCCGTATGCTCAGTTCCCTGATGTCCGCCGCCGTGTAGAGCCATGCGCCCTGCCCAAGCTGGGGGCCTAAATCGACAAACCGGGGATAATACGGGCCTGCGTCCTGGATAAGGGCATACACATCCTCCGCCGCGATCCGGCCCTCCGTCCCTTTCAGCGCGGAATCCCCCACAAGGATATTCTTCGGCAAAAAGCCCTGCCTGTCCGCCAGGTTCAGGGCCGAGATAACCAGGTCGCGCCCTATGGATTCAAGAACCTGGTCCCCGTCGGCCCTTCCCGCGCGGACGCAGACCCGGCCCGCGAGTATGGACAGATACACATCGATTCTGCCCGGGGCGTTTTCCAGGAAAAAGCCCTCCTTGATTTTTATGATCGCGGGGAAAATTTTGCTGTTCATAAGCGCGGCAAAACGCCTCAGGGCGTCGGCGCTTTCCGGATCCGCGTCCAGGGCCTCGTGGTAGTTCCTCAGCATGCCGAGGGCCGCAGGCAGGGAAACCGCCTGCAGGTCCACCGTCCCCGCGAACCCCAGAATCTCGTCCTTCAAACCGGCGCTTCCCCTCAGGCCGGCAAAACGCACAAGGTCCTGCCTGGTCCAGACGGAGGAATCGCGGCCACGGACAAGGGAGGCTATGCGGGAGGATTCCTTCGCGTCATCCAGGCGGAGCTGCGCGAAATGCGCCTGCAAATTGCCGAAAAAAGGAGAACTCAAAAAAGTCAAGGCGGAGGCGTGCGCGAAAGCGGCCTCCCCCGCCTGCTCGCGCGCGGCCTGGTATTCGCCCCGGTGCAGGGCTTCCGCGAGGTACGCCACAACAAGGTTCTCCCGGAAACCCCGCCTGCCCGCCGCGTCCAGCCAGGTGCCATCCTCGGCGGAAAAACGCCCGGCCTTCCATCCCTGGTACGCCCCGCCGAGGTACTCCGCCGTCCTGCGCGACAAGGCCTCCGCGGATGTGGCGCTGTTCCCCTGGTTGGCGTACCACTGCCGGAAATTTTCTTTGGTGTCCTCCGCCGGCGGCCCGAAACGAAGCACCGCGCTTCCCCGCGCGGGAACAACAACAAGAAGCTGCCGCGCCATATCGATGGAGGATTTGTCCGGCAGGGAAAGCAGGTAATTTTTTCCCCGGTGGTCAACCGAAAGAATAGGCATCCTCTCCACGCTGTTGACCCGCGCCCCGTCGACGGCGGAGAACCCAATCACCAGGGCCTCCACCTCCCCCGCTTCCTGGCTGCCGATGCCGGCCTGAATCGCCAGAAGCTCCTTCGGGGAATCGCAGACAACGGACAGTTTTACGCCCCGGTCAAAGACAAGATTGAAACCCCTTTCGGTTTTCTCGTAAGCCGCGGGATTCAGTTTGTAAACACCCCCCCCCCGGAAAACAAGCCGCGCCCCCTGGCTCCCGCCGAAGGAAAAATCAATGCCCCTGTAGCGCAGATGGAGTTCCTCGATTCCCTTTGATTGCCCGCCCCGCTCCTCCTCCCCGCCCATCGTCCCGCTCAGGACAAGCCCGGCAACGGAATCAAAAAACTTCTCGCCGCGCCGGGAGAACTGCAAAAAAAGCAAACCGAAAATAACCGCGGCATAAAAAAGCGGAATCAGAAAATAGGTCCTGTAATACCGAAAACCCATACCGGAAGAATACCAAATCGCCGCGCCGCGGGCAAGGGAGGGAATGAGGAAGCAGTGGTGTGGTGTGAAGAGTGAACAGAAGAATTTGGGCGCCTTTTTTGCCGGGCGGCCCGGCAAAAAACCGGGCTTTCCGCTCCAACTCCTCGCGCTGCCGCGCTGCGGGGTTTCCGCTCCAATCCCTGGCGCGTCTGCACCACCGCCGGCCGCAGCCGCCGCGGCCGGCGGTTATCCCCTCCGGCTGAATAGTCGCAATTCGGGTGCCTTTTTCCCGGAACGGCCGATAAATTTTCCCTCAATTTTTCCATTTGTAATATAGTAAAAATATTTTTCAAAAAGGAGCAGCATATATGGACAATCTGAATTCCATTCTGATTGAGGGGGACCTTGTCAAGGATCCCAGCATAGCCCAAACGCCAAAGGGAACGCCGGTCTGTACTTTCTGCCTGGCATCCAGGCGTTTTTTCAAACTAGGGCGCGAACCACAAAAAGAGGTTTCTGTCTTTCAGGTGGAAGTCTGGGCAAAACTTGCGGAGACCTGTTCGGAGAACCTGAAAAAAGGCTGCGCCGTGCGGGTTCTGGGACGGCTGAGGCAGTGCAGCTGGTTCGACGCGGAAGGGAAAAACCATTCGCGCGTAAAAATCATCGGCGAACACGTGGAACTCAACCCCCTGGTTTGCCGCAGGGGGAAACAGGCCATGATCGCGGCCGAAAAGGAGCCGCAGAAGGAAAAAAGGTAACTATCCAGTCCGGCGGGTACCGGCTGCCCACTGTCAACAAGTTAAGGTCCGCAATCAGCCCGTGGGGCGCCAGGG
>JAISXE010000154.1 GCA_031270615.1 Spirochaetia bacterium | reverse complement strand
CGCTTGCATTTTTTCCGCAGCCACCCCGGTTGCATGGGCGAGCAGCAACCCGAAGGGTTGCGACCAGCCCGCGATTTTTACTCCAAACAGGGGCTATCAAACGCATGCTGGGTGTTTTTTTAAGCGGTACTGGAGGTGAGGACTTCCAAATTGGGGACAATTTGGAAGTCCTTCCGACTGGGCCTGCAATCAGAGCGAGGCGACTGAATAGGAGTTACCATAATTTCAAGCAAATTGCCATTCCGGTCAAAACCAATGAGCAGATACTTGTTCTCATGCTTTGGCATCAGGCGGTCAACCAGAGGAAGCCCCAAAGCGCGGAGTATGTCTTTCTCTGCTGGGCCGTGGCGCAGAGCCGAATCATTTTTATCCCTTATAGTAAAGGTCCGCCGTCCTCTAAGAAATGGAAGGCGGGGGCGTTACGGGGGCGGAGCCCCCGTAGAGGGGGTAGCGGAAGACCGCGTAGCGGGCTGGAGCGCAGGGGGAGGCTTCCCCCCTCGTGCTTTATAAAAAATTTATTTTTTTCACAATCCCCATATCCCTTCTTTGTGATTGCGCTATGATGTAAAAATGGCAAATTAATTGGACTAACGGAAGCAGGGTTTTATGCAAATTTAAATAAAAAAATCGAGCTTATAATACAAGAATATATGGCGGAAATAATTAAATAAAAACGATGCGCGCCTCTGCTGGGCGGGACACACAATTTCCGATTTGTGGTATACTTGATGCATGAGAAGGCTGAGGGCGTTTTGGGTTTTGGGTGTTGTGGTTTTTGCTGCCGCGGCTGTCGGCGCGCAGGACGGCGAGAAGGTCAATGTATACGCGCGCGAGGCTGAGGGGAAGTATGTCGTGCTTGCGGATAACGCCTATGTCATTCCTGTGTGGATTTCGGTTGGGTTCCCTTCGCTTGTCAATATGAAGGCTTCGGTGGATATTCCGTACAGGGCGCTTGTTCCTGCGGGCGCGAGGGGGCAGGAGCTTTTTACGCTGGAGGCGCTTGCGGTGTCGGGGCGGAGGGGCTACAGGATGGCGATAGCCTATGCCAAGGGGGACCCCGCGGCGGCGCGGCCCGACGAAGGATGTCTGTATCTGTTTCCTTTTGGGCATGGGACGAAGCACCGGGTGACGCAGGGCTATAACGGCAGGTTCACGCACCAGGACGGGGAGAACCGCTACGCGCTGGACTTTGATCTTGCTATGAATACGCCTGTGTTCGCGGCCCGGGGCGGCCTTGTTTTTGATGTGAAAAAGAATTCCACGCGGGGCGGGATGTCCCCCGCGTACAACAAGGACGCGAATTTTATTTCGGTTTTGCATGATGACGGGACTGTGGGCAATTACATACACCTGAAGGCGGGGGGTGCCCTGGTCGGGCCTGGCGACAGGGTGGAGGCGGGACAGCTTATCGGCTATTCGGGGAACACGGGGGTGTCTTCGGGGCCGCATCTTCATTTCGATGTGCAGGTTCCCACGCCCGAGGGGCGCATGAGGTCCATCCCTGTTCGTTTTCTGAATTACGATGGCAGGGCCGTGGAGGCCAGGGAGGGCGGCTACTACTATGCCGCGCATCCGGGCAAGCCGGATTTCCAGGCCGTTTTCGGGAGCGATTTGAGGGAGGAGGATTTCAGGGGCTATTCGGCCGCGGCGGCGTTGACGGGGAAGGTGGAACTGCGTTTCGAGCTTATCGACGAGACTTACACGGTTTTTGTGCGGAACGGGACGGATTCGGCGAAGGAGGTTGTCGTTGATTTTTCTTTGCGGAATCTTGTGCCTTCGCGGCCGGAGCCGCTGAGTCTTACCGTTCCGGCTTTGGCGGAGCGTTTCCTGCTTCTGCTTCGCGCGCGGCCTGGGGCCACGGGCTGGGAGTACGGATACTCCCTGCGGACAAAAAATGTCCCTTGAAGATGCGCCTGCCTGCGGCATCCGGCACCCGATTATCCGCTCGTGGTTTTGCGGGAAATTCGGCCAGCCCACGAGGGCGCAGGCGGAAAGCTGGCCGCTTATCGCCGAAGGCCGGAATGTGCTTGTGCTGGCCCCGACCGGCAGCGGGAAAACCCTGGCGGCGTTTCTTGTCGCGATTTCCCGCTTTGTCGAGGGGGTCTATGATCCCGAAGAACTCTGCGTCCTGTATGTCTCGCCGCTGAAGGCTTTGAACGAGGACATCCGCCGGAACCTGCTTGAGCCTCTTTCCTCCCTTGCCGGCCGTTTCGCGGGGGAGGGGCTGCCCTTTCCCGAGATCCGCGTGGATACCCGTTCCGGCGACACTCCCCAGGCCCAGAGGCGGCGCTTCCTTGCGCGCCCGCCCGCGATTCTGGCCCTGACGCCGGAGAGCCTGGCCATACTGCTTCTGAATCCGAGGGCCCGGGCGCTTCTGGCAAAAGCGCGCTATGTGGTGATGGACGAGGTGCATGCGGTGCTTGGGTCCAAGCGGGGGGCTTTTCTCGCCTGCCAGATTGCCCGGCTTTCCCTGCTCGCGGGGGAATTCCAGCGCGTGGCGCTTTCCGCGACGGTAAGCCCGCCGGAGGCCGCCGCTTTTTTCGTGGGGGGCGTGGAGGCCCTTCGCGGCGGGGGTTTCAGGAAACGGCCTGTCAGCGTCGTGGCGCCTCCGGTGGAAAAGCGGGTGGATTTTACGGTTGCGTTTCCTTCCCTGCGGGGGGACGGGGCGGCGCCTTCTGAATTTTCGCCCTCAGAGCGCTACGCGGCGGTGATTGAGGCGATTGCGGGGGCGATGGGGCGCAGCCGCAGCGTTTTGGTTTTTACTGGTTCCCGCCGCCGCGCGGAACGGATTGCCTTCCTCTTGAATGAACGCTTTGGGAAAACGCTTGCCTTTGCCCACCACGGCGCCCTGTCGAAGGAACTTCGCCGCAGCGTTGAGACGCGGCTCGCGGAGGGCAGGCTTCCCTGCGTGGTGGCCACGGGGTCTTTGGAACTGGGCATCGATATTGGCGAGATTGACGAGGTTGTCCTTGCCGGATGCCCCGAAAAGGTTTCGCAGGCCGTCCAGCGCATAGGCCGCTCCGGCCACGGCGTTGGGCAGACCAGCAGGGGGCTTCTTCTGCCTTTTCACGGCCTGGACCTCCTTGCGGGGGCCGCGCTGGCCTCCGCGCTGCGGGACAGGGAGATCGAGGATTCCGCCATCCAGGAGAATCCCCTGGACGTGCTTGCCCAGATTATCCTGGCCCTCTGCGCGGAAGCCCCGAGGGATGCCGACAGCCTCTATGGGACGCTTAAAGGTTTTGCGCCCTTCCACAGGCTTCCCCGCGCCTCCTATGATCGGGTGGTCAGGATGCTTGCCGGAAGTCACGATGCCCGGCGGCTGCGCGATATAAAAGCCCGGCTTTACTTTGAGGCGGAAACCGGGGAGCTTTCCGCCCCGCCGGGGCTTCGCGCGCTTTTGTACGCCTCGGGGGGTGTCATCGCGAACAGGGGAAGCTATTCCCTGCGCCTGGGGGACGGCACGAAAATCGGGGAGTTGGACGAGGAGTTTGTGTGGGAGAGGCGCCTAGGCGATACGTTTTCCTTTGGCACGAGGTCCTGGCGCATTGCGGCGATAGGGGCTGAGGCGGTGGAGGTGGTTCCCCTGGATAAAAACGCCGCGTACATTCCTTTCTGGAAGGCCGAGGACACATTCCGCAGTCCCGTGCTGTCGCGGAGGATTCTGGCAGCCCTGGGCGCATGGGCGGGCGGCGCGCGGCCGGCCCTGGACGCCGCGTGGGAGGGGGAATCCGTGTTTCCCGGTTTGACGGAAGAAGCCGGCAGGGAACTGTGCGCCTTCCTTGAGCGCCAGAAAAACGCGCAGGCCGGCGTTCCCCTGAGCGGCCCGGACTCGATTGCGGTTGAGATTACCGCCGCGCCTTCAAAGCAGGGCGATCTTGCCTGCGTCATACTGCATACCTTCCGCGGCGGGGCGGTGAATTACCCCCTCGCAATGGCGCTTGCCCAGTATCTTGAAGAGACCTTGGGTTTTCGGCTACAGGCCGTTCCCGACGATAACGCGGTGCTTCTGCTCCTTCCCCGTTTCGCGGGCGGAAGTCCCGAAACCATCATCCGCGGCGCCATCGAAGCCCTGGGCGACGCGCGGACGCGCCAAAAGTGCTTTCGCGGCCGGCTTGAGTCCTCCGGGGTGTTCGGCGCCGCTTTCCGGGAGGCGGCGGAAACCGCCCTACTGATTCCCAGGGCGGGCTTCGGGAAACGGACGCCCCTGTGGATCACGCGGCAGAGGGCGAAACGCCTTTTTGATGTCGTGTCCGGGTGGAAGGACTTCCCCCTTGTCGCGGAGGCCTGGAGGGGCTGCCTCGCCGGGCGCTTTGACGTTGCGGGCTTTGAGGATCTTCTGGACGCGATCCGGGAGGGCCGCATCCGCCTGGATTTTTTTGCAACGGCTTCGCCCAGCCCTTTTGCCCGCGATGTGGCGTGGAAACAGACAAACCGTTTTATGTACGAATACGACGAGCGCCCGGAACTGCGGGGGGCCTCCCTTTCCGACGAGGTAATTCAGGAAGCCCTGGGCGCGGAGGGCCGGAGGCCTGTTCTTGCCGGGGCTTTGGTAAGGGATTTTTGCTCGAAACTGCGGAGGGAGCTTCCCGGCTGGGTTCCCGAGGACCCGCTTGGCCTTGCCGAGTGGGTCAAGGAACGCGGCGCGATTCCCCTGGACGAATGGGAAACCCTGGTACAGGCCGCGCCCGACGGCCTGCGCGCCGCCTGGGAAAAAGACCGGGGTTTGGGCGGCCGGCTGAAGGAGCTGCAAGCCGGAAACGCCGGGCTTCCCGTGATCGTCCACAGGGAAAACGCGGGGCTTTGGCTGCGGGAACCCCTTTCGCTTTTAAGCCTGTGGCTGCGCCGCGAAGGGCCGGTGGGCGTTTCCCGCATTGCCGGGGTTTTCGGCCTGGGCCTGCCGGAGGCGCGGGCCGCGGTTGAGGATTTGGCCGAAGAACAGGAGCTTGTCCTGAACGTCAAAGTGGAGGACCCGGAAGGCGGCAGCCGCGGGGACCTCGTCTGCGACAGGCGAAACCTTGAACTCCTTCTGCGGCTTTCCCGGAAGGCCGCGCGGTCCCAGGCACCGGCGCGGCCCCTTGGGCGGCTTGTCCTTTTTCTTGCCCGGCGGCAGAACATCCTGACCCGGGGAGATCGCCCCTGGCAGGCGCTTGCCGGTTTTTCCGCTCCGGCCCGCCTGTGGGAAAGCGAGTTTTTTCCCGCGCGGAGCTCCGGCCTCCCCGGCGGGGGCTACGATCCGAAAATCCTCGACGCGGAGCTTGAGGCGGGAAACCTTGTCTGGTACGGCAGCGGCAGGGAACGCTGCGGTTTCTGCTGCCCCGAAGACCTGGACCTCGTTCTGCCCGGCAGAAACCGCCCCTCCCGTTTTTCCCAATGCGGCGGGATCTGCGATTTCTGGCAGCTCAAGGAAGCCTGCGGCCTGGGCATACAGGCCTGCATAGGGGCCGTCTGGGAGGAGGCCTGGAAGGGAGGCCTTTCTTCCACAAGCTGGGAACCCGTGCGCAGGGGAATCGCCGCCGGTTTTGTTCCCAGGGAAGCGGCGGCCGGGGAGGGGGCGCCTTTCCCGGATCAGGCCATGCCGCGCCGCCGCATACCCCGCGCCCTGCGCGGGCGCTGGAAAACGGGCCTGCCGCTCTGCGGGCGCTGGTTCTCCCTCGCGCCCGACGCGCCGGAAGATGCCTTTTACGACCCCCTGGACGAAGAAGAACTTGAGCGCGCCAGGGTAAGGCTTTTGGCGCGCCGCTGGGGCGTCCTCTGCCGGCCCCTTCTTGAGCGGGAAGAACCCGCGCTTTCCTGGGGAAAACTCCTCCCCGCCATACGCAGGCTGGAGCTTGCCGGCGAGCTTGCGGCCGGCCGCTTTTTTGAAGGCATCCCCTCGCTCCAGTTCGCGCCTCCGGGCATAGACGCCGAGCTGGAAGCCTGCGACACGGGACGGCCCGTCTACTGGATGAACGCCTGCGACCCCGCAAGCCCGGCGGGGCTTTCCGCCGAGGGCCTTGACCCGCGCCTGCCGCCGCGTCTGCCCGCCAACAGGCTGTGCTTCCGGGGGGAGCAGCTCGCCGCCGTTTCCCGCCGGGGCGGAAAAGACCTAAGCCTCTTCCTGCCGCCCGATGACCCCCAGCTTCCCGGGGCGCTTGCCGGTTTCGCGCCTCCCCGCCGCGGCGCGCAGAGGCTCGCCGTGGAGAGCATAAACGGCACAGCGGCGGCGGCAAGCCCCTATGCGGAGCTTCTGAAATGCATGGGCTTTATGGCGGAAAGAAAGAAGCTGATCCTGTGGCAGCCGCCATGATGTGGCAAACCTCGCCCCTGGCGGCCGAAACGCATTGTGTCCTATCCAGCGGCAATCAAAAAGCGCCTTTCCAAACACGACAGCCTCAATCCGCCGGAAGGGTTTTTCCTCCGGCGAGCCGGGCGGGGGCAAAAAACAGGCGCAAGGACGCGGAATAAATAGAAAAAGCTTTTCCAAGAATTAGCGCGCGCATTTTTTGCCCCAGGGGCAAAAAACCGGGCTTTCCGGGGGTTCCGCCTCGCGCTCGGCCATTAACCTATGTATACGCCAAGGGCTTTTTAGGGCCTCTTGCCCGGAAGCATTGCTATCACAGACACGCTCCCGCGTGCGCTTGCTGGGGCATGCGCGTGGCCGCTTGCGCGCCCCTCCAATCCCTTGCGCCCCACGGGCTGCATGCGCTTCGCGCGGCTTACCGGACTTCAGGCGCGTTTTAGGCCGCGGCTTTCGTATTTTCAATTAATGGGAAAAGGATTCGCGAATAAGCGGATGCCCCGCGCTTCGTCATGCTTTTTATGGAGCCCATATTTGCGCTTGCCATACAGCAGAAGGAGATTTGGCCAAACCGTGGGTGGCGTGGGAATGGAGCGCAGCGGAATGACCTATCCGTTGTGGAGGCCGAGGGGCTACTGCGGCGAAGCGTAAACAGTCCTGTCATGCGATGCTTTTTGCACCCTCGAAGTACGTTAAACTCTCAAGGCTGTACAGAGCAACAAAAAACCTGCTACGAAGCTGGGCGACACGGATGCCGCCCCGCGCAACATTAGATCTGATAAAAATTATTGTTATATTTTATCTGAATATGGCAATGCTTTTATATAATTTTCCATATAATTCCAATTAGGTTCACCATTATTATCAACAGGAAGTTTTATTTTTGTTTCCGATAAATATTTCCGGTATTTTCTACCGTATGAATACTTAGGTCGTTCCAAATCTAAAATAGCAACTAAAAATAAGCCGTTGTATTTATTTAATTTAGCGCTATAACCTACTGATATTGTTGTAGAACCAATAAAATCGGTGTTCATATAATTAGAATAACCCACCGAACCTTGTCCATCGCATATAAATACTATACAATTACCTTTTGTTATTAAGTCATTATCGTAAGCCACTTTCTTCATAATTCCATTATCATTTTTCTTCGCGCCAAT
>JAISXE010000212.1 GCA_031270615.1 Spirochaetia bacterium | reverse complement strand
CTGAACAACAGCGTCAACGACGCGAACGACATGAAAACCGCCCTGGAGGGTTTGGGCTTCAGCGTGGACAGGCTTGTGAACGCGGGCCGCGTCCAGATGGAAGAGGCCGTGGAGCGTTTTAAAAACAGACTGAAGGCCTCGAAAAACGCCTACGGCTTTTTGTTTTACGCGGGCCACGGCGTGCAGTCCGGCGGGGAGAATTACCTGATACCCGTGGACGCGGACATCCGAAGCGAGGCTTACCTGCGCGACCGCGCGGTGTCCGTGCAGGCCGTGCTTGACGAGCTGAACGCCGCAGGCAACGCCCTGAATATCGTGGTGCTGGACGCCTGCCGCGACAACCCTTTTGCCTGGGGCCGCGGCGGCGGCCGGGGCCTCCAGGTGGTAAGTAACCAGCCCGCGGACAGCATCATCGTCTACGCCACCAGCCCGGGAAGCGCCGCCGCGGACGCCTCCATGGACGGCACGGGCAGGACCGGGCTTTTTACCGGCCACCTGTTGAAACACATCAAAAACCCCGGCCTTGAGGTAAACGAGGTCTTCCGCCTTACCGGCGGGGATGTGGCGCAGGCATCGGGGGGCAAACAGCGCCCCGGCGTATACAACCAGTTTTACGGCGTGGCCTACCTGGGCGCGAAACCCGCCGCGCAAACCCCGGCGGCCCGTCCTGCCGGCGGTTCTACTATAACGGTGCAGCCCGCAACCACTGTCCCGCCCGCGCCAGCCCAACCGCAAAGCACGGCAAAGGTCTACAAAATCGGCGACATTGGCCCTGCGGGCGGCTGGGTGTTCCACGACAAGGGAAGCTATTCCGACGGCTGGCGCTATTTGGAAGCCGCGCCCCGGGACGCGGGGAAGGCCGGATGGGGACTGCGCGGGAAAGATCTGGCCGGTACGGGAACAGCCGTGGGGACCGGCAAACGGAACACCCAGTTAATTTTGGAAGCCCTGCGGCAATCGGGGGAAACGGGAAAAGCGGCCCAGCTCTGCGCGGCCTTCGAGGCGGCTGGATTCAAGGGCTGGTTTTTGCCGAGCAGAGACGAACTGGTTTTGATGTATAAAAACCTGAAAGCGCGGGATTTGGGGAATTTATCCTATATGTACTGGTCCTCCTCGCAGCGCGGTAGTAATAGCGCGTGGTTCCAGTATGTTGCCGACGACCCAGGGTTCAGCGGCCCCTTCATCAAGTCCGATAGAATTCCCGTCCGGGCCGTGCGGGCTTTTTAACCCTTTAACCCTTTAGCCCTTTAGCCCTTTAACTGTTTTTTTCGCCGCCGCCCGCAGGGCGGCATCCGTCATTGCGAGCCGTCTTAGCGGCGAGGCAATATAGAATTCGGTTGCCAGTAACAGGCTCGATAGCGCAGCCCCGGAAAGCCCGGCTGGTCGTATTTTTCAAAGGAGGCCGTACAAGCAGGCCGTGGGCGAAGCCCCGCGTTGGTAGCGCAAAACGGTCTGCCGCCCATGCCTCCTGGAAAATCGCGTGATAGCCCCCAGGGTTCTTACGCAGACAACACCTTGCCTGAATGCAGGGCGATTGCCTGCAATCGCAGTCGCGGTTTATTGGCCTTCCGCGATTTCCCTGCTTGCCGCAATAGGGCGAAGCCCCGTGTTGGTGGCGCAAAACGGCCTGCCGCCCATGCGCAAGGGATTGCAGCGGAAATCCTTTTTTGCGGCAAAGCCGTAAAAAAGATTGGAGCGGAAAGCCCGGTTCCCGCCTGCGGCGGGAATGCGCCCAAATTCTTCTTTTTACATTTCACTTTTTTGTTCTGTTTAACCGTTTTTTCATAATTCGTTCATATTCGCCTAACAGCGGATGGGTATTTTTGGTGCAACAAAATCATTGGAGGTGAATATGAAAAGGTTTTTAGTCGCGGCTTTTGTGGGGGCGTTTGCCCTGTCGTCCGTTTTTGCCGGGGGTTCCGGGGAAGCGGCGGGCGCGCAAAATACCCCCTATACCATTGAGGTGGGCGGTTCCACGTCGGTAACGCCCTTGATGGAAAAGTTCGCGGAGGCCTATGCCAAGGTGAGGCCCCATGTGAAGGTGAACATCAATCCCACGGGTTCGGGGGACGGTATCAAGAACGCGGGGACGTTGTACCAGATCGGTATGTCCAGCCGGGAGCTGACGCCCGCCGAGCAGGGGCAGGGCTTCAGGGTGGAGACTGTCGCGATTGACGGTATCGCGGTTATCGTGAACAGCGCCAATCCGGTGGGCAGTCTGAGCGTCGAGCAGATTCGGGATATTTATACCGGGGCCGCGGGCGACTGGGGCCAGGTATCCGGGAGCGGGAAGAGCGGCAAGATCGCGGTGGTAAGCCGCGAGGCGGGTTCGGGCACGCGGGGCGCGTTTGAGGAGCTGGCGGGTATCAAGAAGCTGGTGGCGGGCGCGAACGAGTCCACCAGTACCGGCGCGATTAAGGCGGGCATCGCGCAGAACGCCGACGCCATTGGTTATATTTCGCTGGGTTCCCTGGATGCTTCTGTGAAGGCCCTCGCGGTTGGCGGGGTGGCGGCGAGCAGCGCGAATGTGGTAAACGGCAGTTACAAACTGGCGCGCCCCTTCATCCTGCTTTCCAAGGCCGATGCCCACGCGGAGAGCAAGGCTTTCCTTGAATGGATGCTGGGTCCCGAAGGGCAGGCCATCGTGAAGACAAGCTGGATCCCGGTAAAATAACGGGGAACCATGAACCGGAAATACGCGGATCGGTTTTTCCAGTATTTTTTCAGAATGGTTTCCCTGGTTTCCGTTTTGGCGCTGGGGGCCATTCTGATTTTCGTGTTCGCCCAGGGGCTTATGCCTTTTGTGGGTGCCACCGCGCCGGGTATCCGCCTGGTGGTGCAGAATATCGGCGAGCTTGCGGTGAACGGGCGCGTGTACCGGAATGTTCCGGACTCCATCAGCCTGGAGGAGGATGCGCGTTTCATTTCCCTCCGTTTTCCTTCGGGGGACGCTGGGGAGGAGGTTGTGGATATCGAGGTCAACGCCGATGAGCGGGATGCGCGGAAAAGGCTTGTGTTCGCGCGAAACCCAAGCGCTAAGGTGAGCTATCCCGAAGCCTATGTGGTCACGCTCGGTTGGCCGGGGCTTATGGCCGGCCGGGATCGGAAGATACACATAATCCTTCCCGAGCCGCCTTACAGCCCGGTGGAGTTTATCGGCGGAATGCAGTGGCAGCCGGTGCGCGACAAGGTGTTTGGCGTTTTCCCCATGATAGCCGGGACGGTTCTGGCAAGCCTGGGCGCTATTTTCCTGGGGGTGCCTGTGGCCCTGCTGTGCGCCCTTTTCATGGCGGAATTCCTTGCCGACAGGCCGGCGGCATTTGCGCGCGGTGCCATAGAGCTTCTGGCGGGAATCCCCTCGGTGGTCTACGGGTTTTTCGGCCTTATGGTGATAGTCCCTGCGGTAAAAAACGTTTTCGGCATAGCCGCGGGGAACACGCTGCTTTCGGCGGTTGTCGTTTTGGCTTTGATGATACTTCCCACGGTTATTACCATCGCCGAGTCATCCATGCGCGCCGTTTCGCTTTCCCTGAAAGAGGCGAGTCTTTCCCTGGGGGCAAGCAAGATGCAGACCGCATGGCACATAACGCTTTTCCATGCCCATTCGGGGGTTATCGCGGGGATCATCCTGGGGATTTCCCGCGCTGTGGGGGAGACCATGGCGGTGATTCTGGTGGCGGGGAACTCCCCCCAACTGGTTTTCAGCCCCCTGGAAAGCGTCAGGACCCTGACGGCCACGATTGCCATGGAGATGGGCTATGCCTCGGGCAGGCACAGCGAGATGCTGTTTTCGATAGGCGTGGTGCTTTTCATTATGATTCTGGCCCTTAACAGCCTGATTCTCCGGCTGCGCCGGGGCATGGACGTGGTATGAAAAAACGGGTGTTTCTTGACGGCCTTTTGTACGGCATCATGGCCCTGAGCCTGTGCGGGGTCATCGCCGTCCTTGGGTATATCCTGGTTTACATATTCAGGCAGGCGGCGGGTTCCTTGAGTTTCGGTTTTATTTTCCGTTCCGCGCGGGAGGGGGGCATCCTGCCGATGGTGGTTACCACCCTGTATGTGGTGGTGGTTTCCATTGCCATATCCCTGCCGGTGGGAATCGGCACCGCGGTTTTCCTTACCGAGTATTCGGGCAATTCGTCCCTCGTGCGGATCCTGCGCGTGGCCATAGAGACCCTGGCGGGCATTCCTTCGATTATTTACGGCCTGTTCGGGCTTTTGATGTTTTGCAGGTTTCTGGGTTTCGGCCAGTCCATCATCGCGGGGGCTTTTACCTTGAGTATCATGATTCTGCCGGTGATCATCCGCACGACCGAGGAAGCCCTCAAATCCGTTCCCGTCTCGTTCCGGGAGGGTTCTCTTTCCCTGGGGACGACAAAATCACAGACGATATTCCATGTCGTGCTTCCTTCGGCCCTGGGGGGGATCGTCACCTCGGCGATACTTGCCATCGGCAGGGTGGTGGGGGAGTCCGCGCCGGTGCTTCTGACCGTGGGCCTGAGCCGGAACATACCGAGGACGGTGTTTGAGTCCGGCAGGACCTTGACCATCCACCTTTACTATTTGACCAACGAGGCGGTGAATCCCGATGATTTTGGCATAGCTTTTGCCACTGCCGGGACGCTTGTCATGGTGGTGGTGGCCATCAATACCCTTACCAAAATTCTTACCCGAAAATTCAAGAACAGCCAGGGGGATGCTTCATGAATCCGAATGGGCAAAACGCCGAAACGCGGGACGGCTGCGCCGCCAAACTGGATGTCTGCGGCCTTGACTTGTATTACGCGGATTTCCAGGCCTTGAAAAACATCGATTTCCGTTTGGCGCGCCACGAGGTGGCTGCCCTTATCGGGCCTTCCGGCTGCGGGAAATCGACTTTCATCCGCGTGCTTAACCGGATGAACGACCTTATCCCCTCCTGCCGCGTGTCGGGGAAGGTCATGCTGGACGGCGAGGATATCTACGGGGCAATGGACGTGACGGAGCTGCGCAGCCGCGTCGGCATGGTGTTCCAGAAACCCAATCCCTTTGCCATGAGCGTTTTTGACAACGTGGCCTACGGGAAGCGCATGCGGGGGCTGCGCGACAAGCGGCAACTCGCCGAAGTGGTGGAGGTTTCCCTTACCAAGGCGGCGCTGTGGGACGAGGTAAAGGACAGGCTGAAGAAATCCGCCCTGAGCCTTTCCGGCGGCCAGCAGCAGCGGCTCTGCATTGCGCGCAGCATCGCCATGCAGCCGGAAATCATTTTGATGGACGAGCCTACCAGCGCCCTGGACCCCATAGCCACGGGGAGGATTGAGGAGCTTATCGGGGAGCTGAAAAAAGATTATAGTATCATCATCGTTACCCACGCGATGCACCAGGCCTCGCGGGTCAGCGACAGGACGGCTTTTTTCCTTCTTGGGGAGCTTATCGAGTTTGGCGATACGCGGGAGGTGTTCACCAATCCCGTGGACAAGCGCACCGAGGACTATATTTCCGGGAGGTTCGGGTGATGAATACGCGTTTGGTTTTTTTGGAGGAGCTGAACCGGCTGCGCCATGACATTCTTGCCATGGCCACCCGCGTCGAGGAGGATTTGGGAAAGGCCCTGGCCGCCCTGCGCGCGGGCGACACGGAGCTGGCAAGGGAAGTGTGCGCGGCTGACGAGCTGGTGAATGCCATGCAGCTTAAAATCGAGGATGAGGCCGCCGTGGTCATCGCCACGCAGCAGCCCGTGGCGCGGGACCTGCGCGAGATGGTCACGATTTTCAAGCTGACCAGCAACCTGGAGCGCGTGGGCGACCACGCGGTGCATCTTGCGAAAACGGTTATAAAACTTTCGGGCAAGCCGCCCTTCCGCTCCCTGAACCATCTTGTGAGCATGGCGGAAACCGGGCAGCGGATGATCCACGCCAGCGTGAGCGCGTATCTGAACCAGGACGTTGGGGCGGCCCGGGAAGCCGCGGCCCTGGACGACATAATCGACGCCGGGCACAAGGCCCTTACCGAGGAGGTCTTGAGCCTCATGAAAGAACACCCCGAGCTTATCAAAAAGGCGGTGCGGCTTCTTGCGACTTCCGGCAACCTTGAACGGCTTGGGGACCACATTACCAATATCTGCGAAGGCATAATCTACATGATCGAAGGCAAACATGAAGAGCTCAACGAATAAAAGCGTTTCTGAAAAACCAGACGGCGCCCCGGCGAGGGCGCTCATCCTTATCATCGAGGACGATCCCGAAATCCAGGAGATGCTTTCCTTTGCCCTGGGCAAGGAAGGCTGGAAGCTCGTCCAGGTGCAGAGCGGCGAGGCGGGGCTGGAGTTCCTGCAAAAGACGCAGGCGAACTGCATCCTGCTGGACATCATGCTCCCCGGCATGGACGGCCTGAAAGCGGTGAAGAAGATACGGGAAATCCAGCATTGCAGGAACGTTCCGCTTATCATGACCACGGCGAAGGGGGAGGAGGCGGACATCGTTACCGGCCTTGAGCTGGGCGCGGACGATTATGTGGTCAAGCCCTACAGCCCCAAGGTGCTTATCGCGAGGATCCGGGCCTCCCTAAGGCGGCAGGAGGAAGAGGGCCGGGACGTGACGGCATGGCAGCAGGGGGACCTGCGCCTGGACGCGGCCAGGCACGAGGTTTTCTGCGGCGGCAGGCCCGTTGACCTTTTCGCCACCGAGTTCGCCCTGCTGCAGTATTTTTTGTCCCATTCCGGCAGGGTGTTTTCCCGCAACCAGCTTATCGCCGCCATCCACGGCCCCGATTACCCGGTAACCGACCGCTCGATTGACGTGCAGATTCTGGGGCTGCGGAAAAAGCTGGGCAAGGCCGGGGATTTGATTGAGACGATCCGCGGCGTCGGCTACAGGATGAAGGCGCCATGAAAACAATATTCCGAAAAAGTCTTTTTACCCTGATCCTGGCGGCGCTCTGCGTTTCCTCCGCCCTGATTCTTTCCGTTTTGGTTTTCATGAATTCCCTGTACTACGAAATAAACACAAAGAACCTCCTGGACAGCTCGTACACGCTGCTGCCGCTTGTCCCCAAAAACGCGCCGATGGATGAGATTTCCGCCTTTTTCCGGGGCAGATACGCGGGCGCCTACCCGCAGAGCGCCTACCGGCTTACCCTGATAAACCGCGACGGAAAGGTGCTGTGGGATTCCCTGCTTGGAGAGGAACTGGAAAACCATGCCGACAGGGAGGAGGTGAAGGCCGCTTTGGAAGGCCGGGCGGGAAAAGCCCTGCGCGATTCGGCAAGCGCCGGCACGAGGCAGATCTACGCTGCCCTGCCCCTGTACGGATCCGGGGGCGCGGTGGAGGGGGTGGTGCGTTTTTCCCTGACGGTTCCCAGCTTCTGGATGCGGATCGCTCCGGCGGCCCTTCCCTTTCTCCTTCTTGCCTGCTTCCTTGTTTTTGCCGCCTGCATCGGGATTTTTTTCTTTTCCCGCTCGCTGGCGGGTTCTTTGGAGCGCCTGGTGCGGATTGCCGGGGAAGAAGCCCACGCGCCCTGGTACCAGGAAATGGCGCCCCCCGCATCCCTCTGGGATGAGATACGGGGTCAGGACACCATTGAGCTGATTACCCTGGAAAACGCCCTGCGCGGCATGGCCGGCGAGCTGCGCCGGAGGTTCGAGCAGGCGAAGACCGAAGGCCGGCGCCTCCAGGCCATACTGGGCAGCATGGCCGAGGCGGTAGTGGCCGTGGACGGGAGGCTGAACCTGCTCCTCGTGAATCCCAGGGCCGCAAGCCTTTTCCATCTTGAAGGCGCCCCGGACAGGGGGGAGGGGCTGTCCCTCCTTGAGGCGACCCGCTCCACGGAAATGGAGGATCTCGCGCGGGAAGTGCTTGCGGGCGGCCGCCAGTTGGAAACGGAGCTGAAACTCCACGCGGATGCCTCGGAGCAGCGCTTCCGGGTTTTTGCCGCGCCGCTTTCCGCCGGCCCCGGCGCGGCCGCCGAAGGGATAGTGATGGTTCTGGGGGACATTACCCGCCTTGTCCGGCTGGAGCAGGTGCGCAAGGATTTCGTTGCCAATGTTTCCCACGAGCTGCGCACCCCCATCCAGCTTGTGAAAGGTTTTTCCGAGACCCTGCTGGATTCCTCCCTCGCGGATCAGGTCCGCCACTGCATCGAGATAATCCGCAAAAACGCCGAAACCATGGAAAACCTGACAAACGATCTTTTGACCCTCGCGAGCCTTGAGGACGGGAATTCCGGCCGCCCGGAAAAGGAAGAGTGGGAACTGGCCGCCCTTTTTGACGAGGCGGTTTCCTCGGTGGAGAGGCAGGCGCAAAACAAGAAAATCAAGATACTGGTGGACTGCCCCCCGGGTTTTTCGGCGAGGCTGCACGGCGCCTTTATCGTGCAGGCCCTTATCAACCTGCTGGACAACGCGATAAAATATTCCCCCGAAGGCAGGCGGGTCTGGGCGAAGGC
>JAISXE010000210.1 GCA_031270615.1 Spirochaetia bacterium | reverse complement strand
AACGTTCCGACCGCACATGGGGTTCTGAAACGGATCCCCAAGTCGCTTTAGGCAAAGGAGAAAAACCACGGGCAACACGGACGGATTTTTTTCAATAGAGTTGTTTAGAAACCCCGGTTTTTTGTCCGTGTTGTCCGTGGTAAATTTTTGCCTTTGTGTACTATGCGTTATTTT
Source organism: Spirochaetia bacterium (assembly GCA_031270615.1). Classification (GTDB taxonomy): domain Bacteria; phylum Spirochaetota; class Spirochaetia; order DTKZ01; family DTKZ01; genus JAISAF01. Next base: position 17,647 of record JAISXE010000210.1, on the reverse strand, counting down.
AGGATAGGTTCTAAGTTTTTGTAACAAAGTCCTTTTTGATTTCGTTTTTCGCCGTTTATGCGCGTTCTAGTTTTCGTCGGTTTTCAGGACGGCCAAAAACGCCGACTGCGGCAGCTCCACGTTGCCCACCATCTTCATGCGCTTTTTGCCCTCCTTCTGTTTGTCCAGCAGCTTGCGTTTGCGGGTAATGTCGCCGCCGTAACACTTGGCAAGCACATCCTTGCGCAGGGGCGAGATGGTTTCGCGCGCGATAATCTGGCTGCCGATTGCCCCCTGGACGGGAATCTTGAACTGGTGGCGGGGAATCTCGTCCCGCAGCTTTTTGCAGATGCCGCGCGCCCTTCCCGGGGCGCTGCTGCGGAAAACAAGCTGGGAGAGGGCATCCACGGGTTTGCCGTTCAGCAGAATGTCAAGGCGCACAAGGTCGGTGGCCTTGCGGCCGATAAGCTCGTAATCAAAGGAGGCGTAGCCCCGGCTTATGGATTTGAGTTTGTCGTAAAAATCGAACAGCACTTCCGCCAGGGGCATTTCGTAGACAACCTCCACCCGTTTTTCGTCAAGGTAGCGCAGATCCTGCTGCACGCCGCGTTTTTCCATGCACAGGCTCATGATAGGGCCAAGATAGACGGCGGGCGTGATAATCGCGGCCTTGATGTAGGGTTCCTCGGAACACTCGATTTTTTCCTGCCCGGGATAGTCCGTGGGATTGTCAACGATAAGCTCCCCGCCGCCTCTCAGGCGGATTTTGTACTGCACCGAGGGCGCCGTCAGCACAAGGGAAAGCCCGAACTCCCGCTCCAGCCTCTCCTGCACGACCTCAAGGTGCAGAAGCCCCAAAAAGCCGCAGCGGAAACCGAAACCCAGGGCCGCCGAGGAATCCTTTTCGTACACAAGGGAGGCGTCGTTCAGTTTGAGTTTTTCCATTGCCTGCGAAAGCTCCTCGTAATCGTTGGCGTCCACCGGGTAAATCGAGGAGAACACCACGGGCTTAACATCGCGGAAACCGGGAAGGGCCGCCGCGCAGGGGGTTTCGGCCTGGGTGATGGTATCGCCGACGCGGATATCGGACACGGTTTTAATGCCCGCGATAATGTAGCCCACCTCCCCGGCCTGGAGCCGGCCGGTTTTTTGCGGCTCCATGCGGAAAATTCCCGCTTCCTCCACCTTGTAAACCGCCTTGTTGGAAAAGAACATGATTTCCCTGCCGGTTTCCAGAACGCCCGCGAAAATGCGAATGTGGACGATGACGCCCCGGTAGGGGTCATAATGCGAGTCGAAAATCAGGGCCTCCAGGGGCGCCTCCTCTTTGCCGGCCGGAGGCGGTATGCGCGTGACAATCGCCTCCAGAAGCTCATCGATGCCCGTGCCCAGTTTCGCGGAAACGTGAATCGCCGCCGATGAGTCAAGGCCCAGGTCGTGGTCGATCTGGCGCTTTACGTTATCCACGTCGGCGGCGGGAAGATCGATTTTGTTGATGACAGGCAGAATTTCCAGATTGTGTTCCAGCGCCATGTACATGTTGGAAAGCGTCTGGGCCTCCACGCCCTGGGTCGCGTCGATAAGCAGAAGCGCGCCCTCGCAGGAAGAAATGGCCCGCGAAACTTCGTAGGAAAAATCCACATGCCCCGGCGTGTCCACAAGGTTCAGGATATATTCCTGTCCGTCTTTCGCCGTGTAGGGTATGGTTATGGCCGTGGATTTTATCGTGATGCCCCGCTCCCTCTCGATGTCCATGCTGTCCAGCATCTGGTCTTTGAATTCCCGGTCGGACACAACGTGGGCCTTCTGGATAAAACGGTCGGCGAGCGTGGACTTGCCGTGGTCGATGTGGGCAATGATGCAAAAATTGCGTATGTAATCTTTTTTCATATAAAATTGTTCTGCTCAAGGTAGGCGCCGAGCTGTATCCCCCCCTCAAGGAATCCTGCCTTGCGCTTTTTGATGGCGATCTGCATCAGGACGATCTTCCGCTCGGTATCGACCTGCCAACTGTGCAGCGTAAAGGGATCGTTTTCGGAAATGCTCGTCTCGTCGGCCACCGATCCGGGATACACCCTCTCCACGGTATAATCGGTGGAAAAGAAACCGGAAGAAATCCTGCGGGCGCTGAAACCGAAAAGAGGCGGGAAGAGGTTTTCCTTTGCCTCAAACGAAAGCAGTTTTTCCAGGGGGCTGAAGGGCCGCGTTCCCAGGGCGACACGGATTGTCATTTCCTGGCCGCCCCGGGAGATGGTGAGGGGGATAAGGGTTTCCGGCTCAAGGGAAAGAAGAATGTCCTGGGCGTCGCGTATGGTCCGCACGGGTATGGAGTCTATTCCCAGGATTTTGTCGCCCGGCACAATGCCCGCCTCCTTGCCTGGGGAACCCGGCACCGTGTACAGCACTTCCAGGTCCCGTTTCGTCTCGAAAATCGAAAGGCCCACCCACGAATGGACAACCTCCCCCTCTTTGTACAGGTTGGGGAGGAATTTCAGGAGCCAGTAGCCGGGAATGGCAAAGTTGATGCCTTCGAACTGCTCAAAGCCGGCAAAGACGACCCCCACAAGGCGACCGGCCTCATCGACAAGGGGGCCGCCTGAGTTCCCCGGATTCACCGGCACGTCTATCTGCATCGCATCCCCCATCTGCTGGAAGTAGCGCCGCGAGGTAGCGGAGATGATGCCCCCGGTTATCGTTTTTTCCAGCCCCACGGGCGAGCCTATCGCGAAAACGCGCGTCCCGGCCTGGAGCTGCCTGATGTCCGTCACGCCGAAAACAAAGTCCGGCGTCGTTTCGGCCTTCAGCAGGGCAAGGTCGAATATGCGGGAATAGCCCACGACTTTCGCGGGAATCCTGTCCTCCGGGTGGTCGGAAGGCCGTATGTAAAGCCGCGAATACCCCTCGTACTTGGGGTCAACCTCGCTGGCTATGACATGGTGGTTGGTCAGAAGGTAGCCCCTCGGATCGATAAAAAAACCGCTGCCGATGACCCTGTCCGGCAGACCCATTCCGCGCTCCAGGCGTATGCCCTTGTTCACCCAGATCGTCACCGAACCCGCCAGCATGTCCGCAAGCGGCGTCGCTGCCGAGGCAGCCGCTTTTTTTTCTTCCGGCAGGGACAGCCCCCGCGTTTCAAGGATTTCCCCGATGCGGTTTACCGCGGAGCTGTTGTTCACATGGGCGGAAATGTCCGCGTAGACTTCCAGGTCTTCCGCGGAAATATCGTCGTAGTCCTCGATTTGCAAAAAGGTGTACAGGGCCAAAACCTCGTTGCCGCCGGAACGGTATTCCTCCGCGCGCCGGAATAAAAGCTTCGTCAGATCCCAGCCAAAATCCCCTGGCAGGATTTTCAGGTTTTTCATGGAAAGGAGCCAGGCTTCCGCCTTGTCGTATTTTTTCTCTTCCACGGCCCTCTGAAACAGCTCAAGGAGCTTGCCGCCGGCCGCCTCTTCCAGGTGGTTCAGGTCCTCCGCCGACAGGATGGACGGGCTTTGGGAGCGCATGCCGTAAATCCACTGATAGGCCTTTGTCGGGGCATCCTCCTCGATATAGCGGCTGATTTCTTTGTAGGTTATCATGTCGAGGTTTTTGGTCTCCACGCTTGCCGGACCATCGGTTTCGCAGGAAAGGAAAAAAACCGAGGCAAGGATAAGGGCGGCGGATTTTTTCATTCGGCGCCTCCGTAATATTCGCGCAGCCTCACGCCGCCGGCCTCGCGGATTTCGCGGGCGTCAATGGCCCCGTCGCCGTCCGTGTCCCAGCCGAGCATCCGCGAAACAAAGGATTCGGCGTAATCCGCCGTGCCGTCGCCCGCAGTGTCGACAAGCACCAGCGCGAGTTTGCCTTCCCCGTCATAGGACTCGCGCGCGTCGAAGACCCCGTCCCGGTCGAGGTCGCGCAGGCCGAAGGCAAACTTTCCGTCCTGGAACATGATCCGGTGCAAAACAACGCTTTTTCCCCCTGCGTTCCAGACTATGTCGATCTGCCGGATTTTGCCCCCCTGGAGCGAAACAAGCTGCGTGTAATCCGGCTCGCCGGAATCGCGTTCTTCATACATGTAGGCGGCGCCTTCCACCCGCGCTCCGGGAAGCGCGGTAAAATCCCGGTCCAGCCGGTAATCCAGCCAGGAAAGTTCTTCCGCCGCCGGGGGCTTCCAGCCCGAAATAAGGGGCAGGGCCAGGACACCGGGAAGGATGCGGCTGCGGAGGGTCCGCCGCGCGTTCCCGGCGGAAACCTCCGGGTAGGGGCCCTCGTAATACAGGGCCTCGCCCACATAGGGATAATCGGCATACACGCAGACCATGCCCGCGCCGCCGCTCCGGTACGCGACCCGGGCAGGAAGGAACGTGGCTTCCGCGAAATCCACGATTACCTCGTCAAGCCCGTCCTGGTTTTCGTCGATTTTCCACTGAAGGGGCTTTCCCGCCTTGACAAGAAACTCCTCCTCGGGGACGCCGTCGCCATCCGCGTCCAGAACCACCGTTCCCGAAAAAGCGGCGCAGGCCCCGGCCAGAAGCCCGGAATACTGCGGCTGCAGGGCCGTCTTGAGTTTCCGCAGCAGTTCCATCCTGCCAAGGCCGCCGAAGGAAACAAACCTCTCCATTTCCTGCCGCGGATCGACAAGGGCCTTTTCGATTAAAAGGCAGGAAACCGCAGGGTCGTTGCCGTCCGCGCGGAAATAATCCCAGGCAAGGCGCAAAGCGCCGTCGGAATTCCCCGAGGATTTAATGTAGGCCGCGATGGCGGGAAGGTGTTTTTCCGGTTCCAGCTTTACCAGTTCAAAACGCCGGACGGTTTCGGGCCGCAGGGGGTCGGAGGTTTGGAAAAAAAACTCCAGGAAAGCCGGTTCGTCGGGAAACGCCGCCAGCGCCGCAGCCAGCGTGCCGGCAAGTTTCTTCCCGTCGCCAAGCCCCCGGTAGCAGCGCAGGCGCAGCCCATACTCCTCGATAGAGGGGGAGGCGGCCCCGGCGCCAAGGCTGTCCAGGAAAGCAAGAGCCTCCCCGTAGGAGCGCATATCCGCCAGAAGGCGGCACAGATGCATGAGGCCGGCCCCGGGCGAATAGAACTCCCAGGCGGGCGCCTGGACGGCCCTGCGCGCCGTCTCCAGCGCGGCCAGCCGGGTTTCCCGTTTTTGCGACAGAAGCGAGCTTTTCAGGAAAAGGGCGTCCGCGTAGGCAGGGCGGAAAACAAGCGCCGAATCCAAAAGCCCAAGCGCGTCCCCGGCAAGCCCCTCCTGGGCGAGTTTCCGGCCTTCCTCAAAATACAGCCGCGCCAGGCGGCCGTCGGCAAAAACACCCTGCATGGCCGCAGAGCCGCACAGGAGCAGGCACAGAAAAAATTTTTTCCCCACGACAGGCCCCCGTATGCCTAGGCGCTTCCGCCTTCCGCCGGGGCAGCCTCGTTTTTCTGCCGTGGCGGAAATCCCAAAAGCGCCCGTATCTCATCATCGTCAAGGGTTTCCCGTTCCACCAGGGTGTCGGCAAGACGCTCAAGCTGGTCCCGGTGGTCGGTAAGAAGCTTCTCCACGTCGGCAAGGGCCGTATCGATGATCTTGTGGACGGCGGCGTCTATGGCCTGGGCGGTATCTTCGGAGTAGTCCCGGTGCCGGGCGATTTCCTTGCCGAGGAAGATGGGCTCGTCCTCCTGGCCGAAAGCAATCGGCCCTATGGCGGAACTCATTCCCCATTCGCAGACCATCTTGCGCGCCGTTTCCGTGGCCCGCTCAATGTCGTTTTTGGTTCCCGTGGTCGTCTCGTTGTAGACGATTTTTTCCGCGACATAGCCGCCCAGAAGAACGCGGATATAATCCTCCAGCCAGCCCTTCGAGCGCGAATAGGCGTCGTTCTCCGGCAGCGACATGGAAAGCCCCAGGGCGCGGCCGTGGGGAATGATCGTCACCTTGTGCAGGGGATCGGAGTTCGGCAGGTAGTAGTGCAGAAGCGAGTGGCCCGACTCGTGGATGGCCGTCATCTTCTTTTCCTTGGGCAGGATGACCCGCGACTTGCGGGCGACGCCCAGAAGAATCTTGTCCCGCGCCTCCTCGAAATCCTCCATGTCAACGGAGGCCTTGCTTTTGCGCGCCGCGAACAGGGCCGCCTCGTTGACCAGGTTCGCGAGGTCCGCGCCCGAGGTGCCCGGCGTGGCGCGCGCAAGGCGCGTCACATCCACCGCGGGGTTCAGGGGTATGCGGGAGCAGTGGATCTTCAGAATCGCCTCGCGCTCCTGGATGTCGGGCATATCGACCACGACCTGCCGGTCGAAACGGCCCGGGCGAAGCAGCGCGGGATCAAGGACATCCGGCCTGTTCGTGGCCGCCAGGATGATAACCGCGTCCTTGGTGTCAAAACCGTCCATCTCCACCAGCATCTGGTTCAGGGTCTGCTCCCGCTCGTCGTGGCCCCCGCCGTAGCCCGCCCCCCGCGTGCGGCCAACCGCGTCAAGCTCGTCAATAAAAAGGATGCAGGGGGCGTTCCGCCTGCCCTGCTCGAAAAGGTCGCGCACCCGGCTCGCGCCCACGCCCACGAACATCTCGACAAAATCAGAGCCGGACATGTGGAAAAAAGGGACATTCGCCTCGCCGGCGCAGGCCTTGGCAAGCAGGGTTTTTCCCGTTCCCGGCATGCCCACGAGAAGCACGCCCTTGGGAATCTTCGCGCCCATCTTGGTGAATTTCTCCGAATTTTTCAGGAACTCCACGACTTCCTCAAGCTCGTACTTCGCCTCCTTCTGGCCGGCGACATCGGAAAAGGTCGTCTTCTTGCCGTCGCCCGTGTAACGCTTCGCGCGGCTCCTCCCGAAGGAAAAAGCCTTGTTCCCCCCGCCCTGAAGCTGGCGGAACATGAACCAGATAATAAAGAAACCGACGAACCAGGGAATGAGCTCGATAACGATCCGCATGGGCGAAACGGCCTTCACGCCGCCGGAGATAAGGACATTTTTTTCCCGGAGTTTTGGGATAAGCTCCCCGTCATAGTAGGGGATATTCGTTTTGAAGAGGATATCCCCGCTGCGGCTGCTTATCCGACCCTGGATTTCGTACTTGTCGACGATTTTCACGTCCCGCACATTGCCGTTGTCAACATGCGCCAGGAACTCGGAATAGGCGATCTCGTTTTCCGCGGTCTTGTCGCTGAAAAAGAAAAAAACGATGAACATCGTCATCAGGACAACAAGGAAAATCAAGGCAAAGCGGTTGTTCCCGAGGTTAAATCGCGGATCGGGATTTTTCGGGTCATTCGGATTATTTGGTCTGTTCACGTTCCTCTCCAATTTTGTGGATCCGGATGCGGAAGGATTTTTCTTTATTCCCGCTTTCTGTATCAGGCAGGCGTAGAGTTTTTCCTCCGAAGGGAGCGGCCAGCACGGCCAAAATCTTCCCGTTTTTCTGCACAAGGGGAACCATATCCCGCGTGTCTTCCTCCAGTTTCCAGGAGGCAAACAGCCTATTCAGCGTTTTCCGGCCGCCCGGAAGGGCGATGGCATCGCCTGGCCGCCGTGAACGCAGAAAAAGGCCATCGCCCCCGACAAGGGGAAAAACATCGTCCCCCCCCTCCGAGTCGGCGGAAAAAGCCGCTTCCTCCGCCTGCACGCGCAGCCGTCCCGCAATACAGAAATCCAGATTTCCATTTATATGATAAAAGTAACCTTTTTTTCGATTTAATACAATATCCTTTTCAACAATCATGCGGCCTTTTCGCAGCCGAAAGACAAGCCCCCGGCCCCGCAGGACGGTACCCCCGGCCTTTTCCCGCCCAAGCCCCGCGAGGGGCCGCAGAAAGGAATAGGGGATCCTCTTCTCCCCCCCCGGCATAAACCCCCCGGCAAAAAGGCCGTACACCGACTCGATTCTGAGCAGGGGGTGGAGGCCCAGGAATTCCTCAAACGGGCATTCCCAGCCGCCGCCGGAAGGCTTCCAGGGATTTTTCTCCGCAAGGACGCTTTCCACGAAATCCCCATAGAGGCGGGATTTTTCCGCCAAAGCGTCCAGGGCTTTCGCGTAACCGGGAAAAACCTTTTCCACGGCGGGGAGCAGGGCGCGGCGCAGGTGGTTGCGAAGGAAAACCGTGTCCTGGTTCGAGGCGTCCGTGCAGAAGCCCTGGCCCCGCTCTTCAAGAAAGGCAAGGATGTCGCCCTTGCCGAGGTTGATGAGGGGGCGCAGCACCCGGCCCCTTTTCGCGGGAATACCGCCCAGGGACTTCGGCGAGGAACCCTGGAAAAAGCGGAAAATCTGGGTTTCGATTCTGTCCCCCCGGGTATGGCCCAGGGCGATAAGGCCGCAGGAAAGACGCCCTGCCGCGCCGTGAAGAAACGCGTAGCGCCGCTCGCGGGCAAGGGCCTCAAGGCTTTTTTTTTCCCGCGCGGCGGTTTCCCGCAGAACCCCCCCGCCCGCGCCCCCGGTCTCGACCGGCAGGCCAAGGCCCTCCCCAAGGGAAAGGACAAAGTCCCGCTCCTCCCGCGCCTCGCGCGCGGAGCGCAGCCCGTGGTCATAGTGCGCCAGCGCCAGGCCGATGCCCAGCTCCCCGCGCAGATCCGCCAGGCCCAGGGCAAGGGCCGTACTGTCCGGGCCGCCCGAAACCGCCACAAGGATTCTCTCTCCCCGCGCGGAAGGCAGGCGGCAAAAAAAACGCCTCAGCTCAACGTGTATTGATTTCATTCATGACACCCTCGGGCGGGCATGCCAGCAGCCGCAGAACGGCCTGGGCGGCCCTCCGCGCGGCATCGGCGATATCCGCCGCGTCCCTGCCCTCCGGCACCCCCAGGACGTGGGAAACCGCCTCCGTTCCCGGCGCGGGCCGGCCCACGCCTATGTAGATACGCATAAAGGCCTCCGTCCCCAAAACGGATATAATGGACTTCAGGCCCTTCTGCCCCGCGGAAGAACCCCGCGTCTTGAGCCGCAAAGCCCCAGGAGGAAGGTCCATCGTATCGCAGATTACCAAAAGGTTTTCCGGCGAAAGGGAAAACCGGGAAAGGATGCGCGGCACGACCGAACCCGAACCGTTCATAAACGTGAGCGGCTTTGCCGCGCAGACGCGTTGTCCCCCGTAGACGCCCTCGCCCAGGCAAAACGCCCGCAGCCAGGGTTTTTTCAAAGGAATGGCAGCCGCCGCGCACAGCGCGTCAACCGCCATGAAACCGGCGTTATGCCGCGTCATCCGGTAGCGCTCCCCCGGATTCCCCAGTCCGAGGGCAAGGATGGTCAGAATCAGCCTTCCTTCTTGCCCGGGGCGGCAGGGGCGGCGCCAGGTGCCGCGGGCGCCCCACCAGGGGCAGTGGCGGCGGCCTCGGCTGCTGCCTCCGCTTCCGGGGCGGGCGTGGCCTCGACCTTCGCGTGGGTTATGCTGACGATGGCCAGGTCGGGACTGTTAAGGACCTTTACCCCCTCGGGAACGGGCACGTCGCGCACATGGACGCCGTGGCCGGATTCAAGCGGGGTAATGTCAATAACAAACTCCTCCGGCAAATCGCGGGGCTTGCACTCAACCTCAAGCTCATGCACATGAAGCTCCACGATGCCCCCGTCTCGGGCGCCCTTCGCGGAACCGGAAAGCCGCACGGGAACGCGGGAACGCAGCAGTTTGTCCCGGTCGATGGCATAAAAGTCAATGTGCAGGATTTTTCCCAGCCTGAGGTCCTCCTGGTAGTCCTTCACCAGGACATCATGGGAAACCCCGTCTATCTGCAAGTCAATAATCATGTTTTCCGACACGGTGCGGAATTTCGCGGCAAATTCCTTTTCGTCAATAGCGACGGGAGTCGCCTCAAGGTTGCCGTACACGACGGCGGGGATCTTTCCCTGCCGGCGCAAAAGATGGTTCGCGCCCTTTTTGAACACGGTCCGTTTGGCGGCGCCCAATGTTTTCTGTTCCACTTTACCTCTCCTTAATGAAATACCCGCCTACTATAGCATGAAAAACAAATCTGTTCCATACCTCCGGGGCGAAAGCATGTGTTTTTTTCAAACCATATTTGCGCATTTTTTGCGGGCATGCCGCAAAAAACCAGGCTTTCCGCTGCAATTCCTCAGCCCCTGCGGGGCTTGCGGGATTTCCGCTGCAATCCTTTGCGCCCCACGGGCTGATTGCGGACCTTAACTTGTTGACAGTGGTTTTTCTTCGGTTTTTCCAGCGTCTATCTGGGACGGCAGGATTCGAACCTGCGAATGTCGGGATCAAAACCCGGTGGCTTAACCGCTTGCCGACGTCCCAATTACGGTTTCGAGAAAATTAAAATATTCAGGCCCTTTGGGATTTGCGGGTCCGCCTAGTCATCCGGCTCCACATCGGTAGTTTCCGTGTCATCCCCCATTGTTTCATAGGCGCTCAGAATCCTCTGCTGCAACTCGCTGCGGAAATCGGAATTGATGGGGTGGGCAACATCCTTGTAATCCCCGGTTTTCGTCTTCCTGCTCGGCATTGCGATAAAGACGCCTGTTTTGCCTTCAATAACTTTTACGTTATGGACAACGAAACAATTGTCAAAGGTCACTGTAACATAAGCCTTTAATTTCCCTTCGGAACTTACTTTCCGGATCCGGATGTCTGTGATTTGCATTGACCTCTCCTTGTTTTTTAGTGCTACCCCCTTTATTGTAGTATAATCTCCGGCATTCCCGCAAGGGGAAAAAGCAATTTTACCACAGGATATTTCATCTTCAGGATTTTCCCCGCCTTGCGGGCCTCGCCCTTCGCCTGGAAGATCCCGAACATGGCCGCCCCGCTTCCCGACACGTCGGCGTGGAGCGCGCCCGCCCCAAGAAGGCTTTGGCGGATGTCCGCGAAGACCGCCTGCCGTTTTTGCAGGACAGGGTAAAACGAGTTGGAGAAGCGCCAGTCCCCGGGGCTGCCTTCCTCGTACATCAGGCGTATCTCCTTTGCCCGCCCCCCGGAAGGGGAAGCCGCCGCGCCTTCGGCGTCCAGCCAGCCGTAGGCGGCCGCGGTGCCGATGTGCAGCGGGGGGACAACCAGGACAAGGAAGAAATCCTCCCGCGCCGCGAGGGGCCGCACAAGCTCCCCGCGGCCCTCCACGAGGGCCGCGGGGGCCGTACAGAAAAAGGGGATGTCGCTTCCGGCCCGCGCCCCCATCGCGGCAAGCCGCCCGTCCGAAAAGCCCGCGGCGAACATGGCGTTCAGCGCCCGCAGCGCGGCCGCGCCGTTGGAGGATCCCCCGCCCAGGCCCGCGCCCTGGGGGATGCGCTTGCGCACCCGAAAGGAAAGCCCGGCCCGCAGCCCCGTTTCCTCCCGGAAGATCCGGCAGCATTTCCCGATGATGTTATGCTCCGGGGGAAAGCCGAAGTCCCCGGCAATGTCGCACGCATCGTTTTTTTTCAAAAGGCGGACCCGGATCTCGTCGCACAGCGAGACCATCTGAAAAACCGAAAGGAGGGGATGAAACCCGTCTTCCCGCCTGGGGTAGACTTCCAGATGAAGGTTCACTTTCGCGGGAGAAAGCACCCGCGCCGCCAGTGCCATAGCCAGGCATGGTATACATAAAAAAAGCGTTGCGCAAGGTGCGGGCGGCGGGGCGGGGAAAGGGTTTTGGCACGGGCCGCGCGGACAAGGCGGACGGACGGCTTGCCGGCCGCGGCTCAGAACCAACAAACGCGGGAATCGCCAAAGGCGATTCCCGCCCACACACAGGCGGACGCGATTTTGCCCAGGCAAAATCGCGGGGTATGCCAGCACTGCATTTGCAAGGCAAATGCGCGTCTTTGTCACCGCCGGCCGCGGCCACCGCGATTACAACAGCCATTTACGCGTGCCGGATGGGGTCAAAATGTTGCGCCTTGCCGCCAAAAGACGCTTACAAACCAAACGCCTCCCGCAACGCGGAACATGCTTGCAGCCCCAGAGCGCAACATTTTGGGGGGAACCGCCTTTGGCGGTTCCCCTGCGGGCAACCATGCGCCAGGGATTGAAGCGGAAATCCTTTTGGCTTTGGCCAAAAGATTGGAGCGGAAAGCCCGGCCCCTGCGCGCCGCGCGCAGGGGAGGCGCCCAAAATCCTCGCTGCATGCTTCACCCTTCCCTTCCCAAAATTCTTTTTTCCAAGTGCCGGAATATAGCCTTGACAAATTTATCTATCTTCACTTAGATTTCCATTGGTATAGCTCTAGTGAGGTTAAATTCTCGGCAAAGGGGGGAGAACCGGATGTCAAGACAGGAAGAGATTTTGGAAGAGTATTTTATCACGCACATGTATGAGGAGGAGGACGCTTACGACTTTGACGACGATGATGATGAGGACGAGGACTACTACGAGGACGAGGACGATGACGATGACGAGGATGACTACGACATAGACGAAGAGGACGATTACGAGGATGACGAAGAGGACGACTTCGAGACCGATGAGGACGATTACGACGAGGGGTTTGAGGGCGAAGACGACGACGATGAGGACATGGATTATGACGACGAGTTTGACGATGAGTGAAAAATGATTTCCCCTTCAAACCAGAGGCGCTCCAGGTCATAGAAGGCGCGCAACTGCTGGGTCATAAGATGGATGACCACGGATCCGCAATCCAGAATCAGCCAGCCCTCCCCGGCGATATTTTTCCTGCGGCGCGGGAGAGGCGCTTTTTCCTTGTCAAAAAAATCAAGGATGTTTTTGTAAAGGCCCTGCATGTGGGCCTGGCTTGTCACCGTGGTTATGACAAAGCAGTCGGTAAACGAAGACTGCTTTGCGATGTCGAGGGCCACGGTGTCCTGCCCCCTGTGTTCCTCTATGGCGCGGGCGACTCGCAGGGCAAGCTGCCGGCTATTTGCAGTAGCGTCCATCAAAATCCTCTCCTAAAATGACTGTGACGTCCGCAGAGGCGGTTTCGGCGGAACCGGGCTCCGTGGCGATGTTGGCGCAGCGGATGATGTCCGCGACCCGCGAGGCGGCTTCGGGGTTCCCCTTGCGGCCGATGACGATGGTTTTTGCCACATCGTTTTGTTCCGCGTTGCTGAAAGACACCACCTCAAACCCGAAGCTCTGGAAGACCTCGCGGGTGCGGCGCGCCAGACCCGTCGTGCGGGTTCCGTTTCTGATTTCGACACTGACGGCGATTTCCCCCATGCTGCGCGCCTCGGCGCTGGAAAGGCTTGCGTTTATCTGGCGCACCGAATCGCGGAAGAGCTGCCCTTCCAGATGGGGGAACAGAAGCTGCTGGCTGTCCACGCTGCGGATGTTTCCCAGAACCCGCTGGAAAATGATTCTGTCGATGTCGAGTTTCACGATTCCCCCGCACAGGGCGCGGAAAGCGGCGCTGTCCAGGTTGGTGCTGAAGGCCGATTCCAAAAAAGGCTCAAGCCTTTCGTGGGAGAGAAAGGCGGCGGACTCCCCCATCTTCTTCAGCATGGCCTGCACGAATTTCTGGATTCTGCCGATTCTGTCCAGCTCCGTTTCTTCCGGGTCAACGAAAGACAGATACAGCCGGGCCTTGCCTCCGTCGAGCAGGACATTCCCCGAGGGCAGAAGCACCCTGTTGCCCCTGCTGTCTTTTTCCATGGAGTTGGCCACGAAGATTTCAACCCCGCCGAGGATGTCGACAAAGCGTTCAATCTGGCCGGGGGAGAATATAAAGTAAAAAGGCAGGCCCATGCCCATGAAGCCCTCGACCATGGATCTGAAATCCCCGGGGTCCTCCGCGTCAAAAACGGCGTCGATCCTGTCGTAGCGGTTCAGGGAGCTGATAAGCGTTCCCATGTTGCCGGGGATATCGATAATCGCCCCCTTGCCGGTGCGCGGGTTGTAGAGGAAAATTTCCGAAAAACGAAAACTCCCTTCATCCTGCAGGATGAACTGCACGGCAATGGTTCGTTCCTCGGCAATCAGGGTCGTGATGCTGTCGGTCCGCACCTGGAAATAGAGGAAGACGCCGATTCCCGCCGAAAAAAGCAGTATGCCGGACAGGAACAGCGCCCCCGTGTTAAAAAATCCCGCTTTCGCCTTCACCTCGTCTCCCTGGGGGTGTTCTTTTTGAGCTCCTCGTACATCGCCAGCGACAGGGGCGAGGGCTCGTGGCCCCGCGCCCTTTCATTGTCAATAATATAAACCAGCATGGCCTCAAGCGGCAAGCGCAGGCAGGCCTCGCGGAAGGCGCCGTCGACAAAGGCGCGGCCCGGCTCGCAGTAGTCGGCGGCAAAGAGGATCTTCGCCAGGGTTCCCATGCCTGGGCCGCCGAGGGTGTGCCGGCGGACCGCCTCGAAGACCCGCGCGTCCTCCACCCCGAAGCGCGCGCGCAGGATCAGGGCGGAAACGGGCGCGTGCAGGACAAGGGGGTGCGCGATCTCGTAGGCGTCCGCCTCAAAACCCGCTTTTTTTACTTCCGCGAGAAGCTCCTCTTCGGGCATTTCCCGCGCCGCGTCATGCCCCAGGCCCGCAAAATACCCGGCCCGCGCGTCACAGCCGAAGCGCAGGCACAAAGCCCGGCAGAGCCGCGCCACGGCCAGCGAATGCGCGTAACGGCTGGCCGAAAGCCTGCGGCGCAGGAAAGCGTCCAGCCTCCCGCAGAGGCTAGTCCAGGTAGAGTCCGCGGGAACGGATAAAGCCATACACGGCCTCCGGGACAAGATAACGGTACGCCTTCCCCCCGGCGATCCTTTGCCTGATTTCCGATGAAGACAGGGGGAGGATGGAGTTTTCGACATAGATATGGTCTCCCTCAAAAGGAAAATTCTCCGCGCTCAACCTGTGGGCGATGATGAGCTTCACGGCTTTTTTCAAAACCCCGGCTTTTTTCCAGAACCCGAAACCGGCCACAAGGTCGTCCCCGATAACAAGGCCGGGTTTCTCCCCAAAATCGTATTTTTCCCTCAAGTAGTCTATTGTCTGGATGGTGTAGGAAGTCCCCGCCCGCGCGATCTCGCAGTCCTCCACGATAAACTCCTCCCTGCCGGCGCAGGCAAGGCGGGTCATCTCAAGGCGCAGGGCCGGATCGTCCTTCGCGCCGACCTCCTTGTGCGCGGGCTTGAACGACGGGACGAAGATGACGCGCCGGTAGCCCAGCGAGAGGACCTCCTCCGCCAGAAACAGGTGCCCGTTGTGGATGGGATCAAAAGTCCCGCCGAGTACCGCGATCTTCACCGCCTGGCTCCTCCCGGCTTTGCGCTTCCGCCTCCCCGTCGGCAAGGCAGGCGAATTCCTTTTTCAAAGCGTCCAGCCCCGCGTGGGTATGGGCGGAAACGCCGGCCGTGCGCTCGTCCGGATACTGCTCGCGGAAACGGGGAAAGGCGCGGCCGGCCTCTTCGATGTCCAGCTTTGTCCCCACAAGAATCCGTTTTTTTTCCGCCAGCTCCGGCGCGTAGCCGCGAAGCTCCTGGAGCAAAACACCAAAAGCCGTTTCCCAGCCCGGCGCGGAAAGATCCACAAGAAAAGCCAGCGCCGCCGTGCGGGAAATATGCTTCAAAAACTTCAAACCCAGCCCTGCCCCCAGCGAGGCCCCCTCGATGATGCCGGGAATATCGGCCAGAATCAGCTCGCGCCCATAGGCGGACATGACGCCGAGGTTGGGAATCTTTGTCGTAAAAGGATAATCGGCCACCTCGGGGCGGGCGTTGGAAAGAACCGCAAGGAGGCTCGACTTCCCCGCGTTGGGGAAACCCACAAAACCAATATCGGCAATGATGTTCAGCTCCACCCTGATGCGGCGCTCGGCTCCCGGCATACCCGGCTGGGCGAAACGCGGCGCCCGGATGCGGGAGGACTTAAAATGCGTGTTCCCCTTGCCCCCCATGCCGCCCCCAAGAAAAACCCATCTCTCGCCCTCGGCAAGGAATTCCCGGATGTGGCTGCCCGTATCCACCTCGTTGAGGAGGGAACCCGGCGGCAGGAGGATTTCAAGATCCGCCCCGTCCCTGCCGTGCCTCTGCCTGCCCTCCCCCGGGCTGCCGTTTCCCGCGCGCAGGTGGGGATTCTTCCGCAGGTGCCGCAGGGTTTTCAGATTCCGCCGCACCACAAAAACGACATCCCCTCCCCGGCCCCCATCGCCGCCGTCCGGCCCGCCACGGGGGATGTACTTCTCGCGCCGGAAAGAAACACATCCGGCCCCCCCGGAACCGGACGCGACATCGAGAATGACCTCATCAACGAATGTATACACGAAAAGCCTCTATGAAGAAATAGAGGGCAAGCGGATTCAAGCCTGGGGGGCGCCGGCCGCGGCCTGGGTCTCGGCCACAGCCTGAGACTGGACTTCAGCCTGGGTCTGGGCCGCCGCCTGAGACTGGGCAGAAGGCCCCGCCGAAGGCTCTATCGCGACGACTTTTTTCCCGCGCCGGGTCTTGAAAACCACCTTCCCGGCGGCCTTCGCGAAAAGGGTATCGTCCTTCCCCTTGCCCACATTCAGGCCGGGATGAAAGCGCGTCCCGCGCTGCCGCACGAGGATTTCCCCCGCCTTGACGGTCTCGCTGCCGTAACGCTTTACCCCGAGCCGCCGCCCCGCCGAATCGCGGCCGTTCTTGGAACTCCCGCCGCCCTTTTTATGCGCCATACCGCATCTCCCTTGTTTTTATTCTAGTTTAAGACCTGACACGACCAAGTCTTCCGGCGCTTCCTCCGAAACCCGCACAAGCCCGCACACAAGAAAATCCGTTATCCCCCGGAAGCGCTCCCTCAAGGAAACGGGGATTTTCCCGACCGTTATATCCATATTCCCCTCCGCAGGCAGGGAAACCCGCGCGTCCGCCGCGCCCTCCGCCTCGAAAAGACCCGCCGCCGTCCGCAAAAGGCAGCTCGCCGCCGCGCAGGCAGGGCTGTAGCCCGCGCCCCGCGCAAGGGCGTGCCCCCGCGCCTCAAGGCGCCGCAGGCAGCCCCCCCCGTCCACCTCGACGGAAACCCGGACCACGAAAACCCTAAGCCCCCGCGATATCCTCGACCTTGAGCAGCGTATACCACTGCCTATGGCCCCAGGACCGCCGGTAATTCTTCCGCTTCTTGTACTTGAAACCGATAATCTTCTTGTCCCGCCTATGATCCTCGACCACGGTCTTCACCGTGACGCCCTGCACATAGGGCGAGCCGACCCTGACACCCGAATCGTCGCTCAACAGAAGCACGTTCCCAAATTCAAGGGAAGACCCCTTGACATCCCCAAAAAGGTCCACCTTCAAAAAGCCGCCCTTCTCCGCCTTAAACTGCTTTCCCTTGATTTCAACCAACGCATACATGGCACTACCCCGTTTAAAATATAATCCAAATTATAAATGGAGAGTATGTATAGCACGGAAAAACCAAAAGGTCAAGCCCCCCGCACAGGGTGGGATCAAGTGCTTGGGGTGGAGCATGAAGACAAGAATTTGGGCGCCCCCCGGCGCCACGCGCCGGGGCCGGGCTTTCCGCTCCAACTCCTCGCGCTGCCGCGCTGCGGGGTTTCCGCTTCAATCCAGGTTGCATGGGCGAGCAGCAATTTTGCTTCGCAAAATTGCGACCAGCCCCTGGCGCGAAGAAACCACACGGCACGGACCACCCGGACAGATTTTTTTTCAAAAAAGTTGTTTAGAAACCCCGGGGGTTGTCTGTCTTTGTCGGCCTGTCGCCTTTATATACGACAGAACCGTTTTTGGGCCTCTCGCCCTGTTGCCGGGTGGGCAAAGACACGCCCTGATGGGCCTGCGTTTATTTCGGCGTGCGCAGTCCGTGTTGTCCGTGGTGAATTTTTGCCCTTGTGTGCTATGCGTTAT
>JAISXE010000192.1 GCA_031270615.1 Spirochaetia bacterium | reverse complement strand
AAACCGGGCTTTCCGGGGGTTCCGCCCTTCGCGTTTGCTTCGCAAGCCGCTCCGGGCCGCTTCGCGCCCCTCCAATCCCTTGTGCGCCCAGGGGCTTTTTGCGCTTCGCGCAATCTAATTCTATATAGCGAGGGTAAACGCCGATGCCCTGGCGTGGAACAGCAGGAGTAAAGTGTGGGGGGGGTGGAGAGTGAGGTTGAGTGCCTCTTATCTTTCCTAATTTCTAATTCTTCCTTCTTCGTCCGCGAGGCCCATGGTTTCTTAGTCCGCGCCGCCAGTGGTGATTTTTTTTCATTTGGGTCCGTGCCCTTGCTCTTTTCCTGCCATTTTAATACACTGTGGGCGATGAAAAAAGCAATATTTGCCCTGATGTTTTCAGGCCTTGCGCTGGGCGCCCTTTCCTCCCTTGAAAAAAAGGACTTCGACAAAATCGTCGATTTCTCCCTGGATATAAAAGGAATCAGCCGGATTGTGCAATCCCCCGGTTTTGATCCCCAGGCCCACGGCAGGGCGGTCATTTTTGAGGGGGCGGTAAACGGGGTCCTGGTCATGAACCCGGACCCGGCTGCATTCCTGGCGGAGATGGAGGTCGCGGGCGGCGAATGGGAGGGGCTGGACAAGGTTTCCGTTTTTCGGGTTTTTGTGTACGTCATGGGGCCGGATTTTGCCCGCAGGATAGGCGGCGATCCCGAAAAGGACGGGGACGCGATAAGCCGGAACGCCCGCATCCTGGTGGTCGGTTCCATCGACAGCGTATATACCGACGAGGCGGACGGCAAAAACTACGCGGTCATCCTTGCCCATTATATTCGCGTGGTTTCCTGAGCTACTCAAGCTCTATGTGTTCGGGCCCGACCCTGTCGCCTTCACAGAGAAACAGGGCGCGCTGCACGATGTTTTTCAGTTCCCGGATATTGCCCGGCCAGGAATGCCCGGCCAGCTTCCTGATGGCGGCATCGCAAAAATGCTTGACCGGCGCGCGTCCGGTTCTCTGTTTTGCCCTGGGGGAAACCGTGTTCCCCTCATAGAATTCCTGGAGAAAAATATAGCATAAAAGCGGTATGTCTTCCTTGCGGTCCCTCAGGGAGGGCGTGCGTATGCGCAAGACGTTAAGGCGGTAAAACAAGTCGCTGCGGAACCGGCCGGAATCAACATCCGCGTAGATATTCCTGTTCGTCGCGGCGATAATCCTGGTGTCCACGGCTATGGGCCTGTGCGATCCCAGGTGGATTACCTGCCTGTCCTCCAGGGCGCGCAGAAGCTTTACTTGCAGCGGCGGGGAAAGCTCGCCAACCTCGTCCAGGAAAAGGGTGCCCCCGTCCGCGTCCTCAAAAAAACCGGACCTCGCGACGGCGTCCGTGTAGGCGCCTTTTTCGCTTCCAAACATTTCCGACTCGAAAAGGGTTTCCGGC
Source organism: Spirochaetia bacterium (assembly GCA_031270615.1). Classification (GTDB taxonomy): domain Bacteria; phylum Spirochaetota; class Spirochaetia; order DTKZ01; family DTKZ01; genus JAISAF01. The sequence goes on along the minus strand of JAISXE010000192.1, from coordinate 4,057 downwards.
AGGGCGCCGCAGTTGACCGCGTAAAAAGGGCCCTCCGAGCGCGGCGAAAGGCCGTGCATCTCCCGCGCCACCAGATCCTTGCCGGTTCCGCTTTCGCCGGTGATGAGGATGGTGCTGTCCGTATCCGCGTAGGCGCGTATCTGCCGGCGCAGATTAACCATGGCGGAAGATTCGCCGGCAAGAAGCCGGCGGGTATTAATCCTGGCCCGCGCGGCTGTGGCGCCCTTCGGATACGGCAACGCGGCCTTCAAGGTAAGGCATTTGCGCACGGTTGTCAGAATATCATCGGCTTCGCAGGGTTTCACGAGGTATTCGTCCGCCCCGGCCTTGATCGCGTCCACCACGCGGTGGGTGTTGCCGGACTGCGAAGTGGCGATGAAGGCGGTCCTGCCGGCCTGAAAGGCGATGTTTCGCATGATGTCAAGGCCGTTCATGTCCGGCAGGCTCGTTTCGCAGAGGATCAAATCCGGCCTTTCCTGGTTCAGGGATTCAATCGCCTCCGTTCCCGTATAGCAGGACACCAAGGAAAAATCCGGCTGCAGCATCAGCTTCGCGTGGGCATGAATTTCCGGATCGGCATCTACGAGAAGGATGTTCCACATTTACAGTTTTCTGATTCGGTAAATCACAAGGAGCAGCCCGTAGTACAGGTATGCGATACTGCGGAAAATCCGCCAGGGATGGCGGGCAAGTTCGGGGAAGAAATCCCAGCCTTTTTGAAACACCTGCCGCGATACTTTGCGCCTTTTGCCGGAGATGATGTCCATGACGGAGGGGGTCCATATAAACACCCCGGAAGTGAAATCGTTTTTGTGGCGGAAAATCCATTTTTCCCTTCCCCTGACGCCTGAGCCGATCACCACGCAGTGCGGGGCCGCCTTTTTAATGGCGATCCGTATGTCCGCGTCCTTGGCTTTTGGGTAGTAGCCCGTGTAACGACCGACGATTTTCAGGCCGGGGAAAGTCTGTTTCAGGTTTTGCTCGATATTGCGCAGCTCCTGGGGCTTGCATCCCAGAAGATAGAGCGACCGGCCCCGCGACTCAAGGGCGGCGAGAAACCGTATCAGAAAATCAAAAGGCATATAGCGCGCCGGGACGGTCTTTTTCAGGAACCTGGCCCCGCGCGGGATGCCCGGCGATGTGGGAACAACAAGGGCGGACTGCCGCAGGCAGCGCAGGAATTCCTTGTTTCCGCGCGCCCGTATAAGATCCCACAGGGACAAAAAAACAATCTGGTGCACGTCCCTGTTTTCCGTCAAAGCGTAAACCGTCTCCTCGAAATCTTCATCCCGAAGGTTATGTACGGGGACTCCCGTTAGCTCGATACGTTCAGGTTCCATCTGCGAGGCTCCACCTCTCCCTTTCCAGTAAAATAATCCGTACTGCCGCGGCGGCAAAAACCGGCGCGGTCTCCGCACGCAGCACCCTGTGGCCCAGGTATGCGGGAACAAAACCCGCTCGCGCGAGAAACCCCGCCTCCTCATCGGAAAGGCCCCCTTCGGGACCGATGACAAGGGCGATTTCCTCAGGGATAGAAGAAAGATACCCGTGAAGGGAGCTTATTGCAAGGGGATTTTGATGAAAAAAAATCCCCAGCTTTCTCCCGCCGGGGTGTTTCCCGAAATCATCCGGGACATCCGCCAGGGAAATGCCCGCCGGAATCTCCGGCAGGCCGCAGGCGCCGGACTGCTGGGCCGCCTGCCGCGCTATCCTGTGCCAGCGCCGGAGCCTGCCCTCTTCGTCCGCGATCTTCGGGACCGAGTAGCGGCTGCGCACGGGAACAACCCTCGCCACGCCCAGTTCCACGGCCTGCCGGACAATAAGGTCGAATTTCTGCCCTTTGGGGAGGCACTGGTACAGGGTAATGGCCTCTTCCCCCCGGCGGGGCGACCCTTTTTTCTGCACCCTCAAACGGCAGCTTTTCCGCCCCGCCTCCTCCAGGGTAAGATGGTACCCGTTCCCTTCCCCGTCCACCGCAGGAAAACTGTCGCCGCTTTTCAGCCTGCGGACCCTGCACAAATAGTGGAAATCCTCTCCCCCAAGTTCAACAAAATCGCCGCCGGCAAAACCGGAAGGCAGAACAAAAACCTTCATCCCTGCTTATGCCGCCGCCTAACTCTTTCCCGAAAGGTGCTTCACCGCCTCCTGCAAGACCGTATCGTATTCCAGGTCGTATACCGGAGGGGAACTCATGTGGCGGGTAATTTCGTTGCGGACCATGCGCCGCAGGATCTGCTCGCGTATGCCGGGGAATTCCGCCTTCAGCCGGGACACAAACGCGCCAATCTGCTGGGGCGAAGGGTCCGCGCCGTCCTTGATAAACTGGGGGATCTTCCTGGCTTCGATGAGCTTCGCGAGGGCCGCCGTCTCCTCTTCGGTAAAGTCGGCCTCCTTGATTTCCCTGTCGGGCTGGATACCCACCTTGTCGATGCTTACCCCGCTGGGCGTATAGTAACGCGACATCGTAAGCCGGAACCCCCCCCTCGCCAGGGGCAGGCTATGCACCTGCTGCACCGAACCCTTGCCGTAGGTCTTCGTCCCGAAAAGGACGGCCCGCCCCCTGTCCTTCATCGCGCCCGCGAAAATTTCCGAAGCGGACGCCGAGCCGTTGTCCACCAGCACGACCATAGGCAGGGAAGAGGGAATCATGACCCCGGGAGTCGCCTCAAAAACCCTGTTTTCCGAAGAAAGGCGGCTCTTCGTGCTCACGATGAGGCCGTCGTCGAAAAAAAGGTCGGCCGCGTGGACAACCGCGTCAAGAAGCCCGCCGGGATTGCTGCGCAAGTCAACAATAAGGCTGACATATTTTTGCGCATTGAAAAATTTGATTGCCTCGGCAAGTTTCTCCGTGGTGTAGGGCGTGAACTGGATAATCCTGAGGTATCCGATGCCACCCGGAATCATCGCCTGTTTCACCGTAGGAACCTGGATCTTCGCCCGGCTCAGGGGTATGTCAAAACTGAAAGCCGGCCCGCGCCGTATGGTAATCGTTACCGCCGATCCCACCGGCCCGCGCAGCCTGGTCACAACCTCGTCCAGGATCAGGCCCTCGGTCGACTCGCCCTCCACCTTGACAATAAGATCCCCCGCCTGGATGCCGGCCCGGTAGGCGGGCGTGTCCTCGATAGGCGCGACCACCTCCACATACGAAGGCATATCGCGGCCGTCCGGCCCCTTGGCAGGCTGCTGTTTATTGATGTACAGCCCGACCCCGCCGAATTCCCCCGCAGTGGTATCGCCCAGCCCGCGCAGGTCGTTCTCGGTCAAATACGCCGAATGCGGATCCCCAAGGCTTTCAAAAATACCCTTAAAAGCCCCCTCCGCAAGAACCTCCGGATCAATCTCGTCCACATAGTTGTTTTCCACAAATTCAAAAACATATTGAAGCAAGGACATAAGCCGCCGCGTCTTCGCATCGTTCACATCCGCCACGGCAGCGGGCGTGAATAAGGCAAACACGAAAAAGGCAGTCAAAACCCCCGTCACGAACAGCCAGGGCACTCTCTTTTCTTTCATATAGTTGCTCCTTGGACTACTATACCCGGGAACAAAAAGAAAGTGAAGAGGGGAAGCGGGGTGTGAAGTGTGAGGAGTGAAGCAATAAATAAGAAGTTGGGCGCGTTCCCGCCTCCGGCGGGAACCGGGCTTTCCGCTCCAATTCCTCGCCCCGCCTGCGGCGGGTCTGCGGGATTTCCGCTTCAATCCGGGATGCATGGGCGAGCAGCAATCCTGTCTTCAGGATTGCGACCAGCCCCTCGCGCGGCCCACATGGCGGCGCCTGGCGCGGAAGAAGCAAGAGGAACCGCCGGCCACACTGCCCTTAGGGACTTTTATCCAGGATGCGCAAGCGGATCCGCCCGGCAGGCTTCAAGTTCGCATTTCGTGCAGAAAAACCGCTTTGCCTCAAGGCCGGGCAACAAATCGGCGTTTTTCGCCCACGAACTGAAAAAGTTCGCCTATATACGAGTTATACGCAATATGGGATAAAATTTGTTGAAAAATATTGACAAAAAATTAAAAAAATGGTTTAATAAAATAAATAGTTATAGGAGGAAAT
>JAISXE010000179.1 GCA_031270615.1 Spirochaetia bacterium | reverse complement strand
TCCGCTGCAATTCCTCAGCCCCTGCGGGGCTTGCGGGATTTCCGCTGCAATCCCTGGCGCCCCACGGGCGAGCAGCAATTTTGCGAAGCAAAATTGCGACCAGCCCCTGGCGCCCCACGGGCTGATTGCGGACCTCAACTTGTTGACAGTGGTTTTTCATCCCTAAGAGGAGAAAATTGTGGCTATACTCGTAAGCGAAAACAGATACCAAATATTCAGTCAGAAGGGATGCAAAGGAGGGCTGCACCGAAGCCTAACACAAAAACCAACGGGGCCTGGCTGCGGGAACTCAACCATCTGTCATTGCGAGGGGCCTTGCCGCATTTTATAAACTTTCTTATATTCATCGTTTTTTGTATTATTTTTTTAAAACAATAACACCAATAAATACTGTTTCAATTTTAACAATTCTTTCAAAATAGTAAAACAAATGTACCTATCGTGATTAAAGCTCCTCCAATTAGTGTTTTAATGGTTATTGTTTCTTTTAATACTATAAATGCCAATACCATTCCAATTACCAAACTAAATTTGTCTATTGGTATAACTTTTGATGCTTCTCCAATTTGTAAAGCCCTATAATAACAAAGCCACGATAATCCGGTTGCCATTCCGGATAATATTAGAAAAAGCAAATTTTTATGTCCCATGTTTACAATATCGTTATGTTTTCCGGTTATAAAAACAATAGCCCAAGACATGATTAAAACTATAAGGGTTCGTATTGCCGTAGCCAAATTTGAATTTATATTTTCAATACCAATTTTTGCCAAAATTGAAGTCAATGCCGCAAAAAAGGCGGATAATAGTGCATATAGAATCCACATAATGCCCCCTATTATATTCTTTCATGTATTTTTGTCAACATTTTTATATTTTTTAAAAGAATTTATTAAACACTTTCTTCGGCAATGTCGCATAACTTCTCATTGCACGCGGCAGGCCCCTCGCAGGTGGCCGGGGGGCAGCGGCTTACACAACTTGCTTTTTATTTGCGTTCCGGGGAAGTAAGGTACTAATTATATATTGAGAGCTTCCGCATTAATCCCGGGACGCCGTTATTTACCGCCGCGTATACAGAATCAGATTGCGCGAAGCGCAAAAAGCCCGTGGGGCGCAAGGGATTGGAGGGGCCGGGGGATTGCCCGGCAATCCCCAAGGGCCGCGCGCTGCGCGCGGCGGAACCCCCGGAAAGCCCGGTTTTTTTATTTCCCCCCCGAGGGGAAATAAAAAAATGCGCCAAGATAATTGATATAATCGGAAAAAAGCAAATGGCCCCGCCCCGGCATTAATCCCCTTGCCCAATTCGCCGGAATAGCCTACATTTTTTTTATGCGCATCCTCGTTGTGGAAGACGACGGAAAAATCGCCGGTTTTGTGGCAAAGGGCCTGCGGGAAGCGGGCTTTACCGTGGACGCGGTAAAAACGGGTGAGGACGGGCTTAGTTACCTGCTTTCCGGTTCTTACGACGCCGCGGTCGCGGACATTATGCTTCCCGGCATGGACGGACTTACGATGATTTCGCGCCTGCGCGATACGGGGATCTCCACGCCTATCCTGATACTGAGCGCCAAACGTTCGGTGGATGACCGCGTCCTGGGTTTCCGCAAGGGCGGAGACGATTACCTTACCAAGCCTTTTTCCTTTGCGGAGCTTTTGGTGCGCATCCAGGCTTTAATCCGCCGCGCGGGGTCTTCCCGGACGGCGCAGACAAAACTGCAATTTGAAGACCTGGCCATGGATCCTATGAGGCGGGAGGTTACGCGCGGCGGGCAAAGGATAGACTTGCAGCCGAGGGAGTATGCGCTTCTGGAATACTTTATGCGGCATCCCGGCCAGGTTTTGAGCAAAACCATGATTCTGGAACACATCTGGGATTACGACTTTGACCCCCAGACAAACGTGGTGGATGTGCTTGTCTTCCGCCTGCGGAACAAAATCGAAAAGGCGGGGGCGGCAAAACTGCTGCATACCCTAAGGGGCGTGGGGTATGTTCTCCGCAAAGAATAGAAAACCCGCCGTCATCAGGCGCATCAATCTGCGCATCGCCGGGCTTTTCTCCGGTCTGTTCGCGTTGACGGAGATACTCCTTTTAGGCGGCATCAACTACACGGTAAAAAGCTCCCTTGACCAGGAAGACTTTCAGTTTATCCAGCATAAGCTGCTTGAATACTGGGCAAAGTCGCAGACCCAAAGCGTCGAAAGTTTTATCGGCGGCCTGGACGGAAACGCCATGGAACTGGAGGGAACGCCGTATTTTTTGCGCGTGGCGGACCGCGAAAATCAGACGATTTTTTTTATGTTTCCCCAGGGCTGGAAAAAATTTTTCCTGGAAGAGGTTTTTGAAGAGGCGCTGCGGCCCGGCGAGGGGGAGCTTCTGCGCATCCAATCTCCCCAGCATAAGTATACGCTGATGTACGCTTCCATCCGCCTGGAGGAGGAGTACATTTTGCAAATCGGCGTTTCCACGGAAAGAACCGAAACCATGATCCGCCACATCATGCGAAATTCCGCGATGCTGCTGGCCCCTCTTTTGATCCTGTCCGCGGCGGCGGGCGCGGTTCTTACGGCGCGGATTCTGGCTCCCATCCGGAAGCTCACCGATGCCGCGGGGATCATCATCGATACGGGAAACCTTACCGCGCGCATCCATGAAAGCCGCGCCCATGATGAGCTGCATGACCTTGTGAGCCTGTTCAACAGGATGCTTGAACATATTGAAGCGCTCGTAGGCGGAATGCGGGAAACCCTCGACGCGGTTGCCCACGACCTGCGCACCCCGCTTACCCGTTTTCGCGGCATGGCGGAACTGGCCCTCGCGGGTCCCCAGGAGGTTCCCCGCCTGCGCGAGGCGTTGCAGGACGGCCTTGAGGAAGCCGACAAGATTCTTACCGAACTGAGCGCCATTATGGACCTTTCCGAAGCCCAGAGCGGCATTCTCAAGCTCGCCATTGCCACGGTGGACATTACGCAGTTGTGCCGGCAGCTTATCGAAATGTATTCCTATATCGCCGAGGAAAGGAACATACGCATTACGCTCGACTGCGGCGCGCACATCGAAGCCCTGGTTGACGCCGCGAGATTCCGCCGCGTT
>JAISXE010000172.1 GCA_031270615.1 Spirochaetia bacterium | reverse complement strand
GCGATTGCCTGCAATCGCGGTCGCGGTTTATCGGCCTTTCGCGATTTCCTGATTGCAACCACTGGGCGAAGCCCCGCAAAATCACGCAATTTCCGTGATTGCTGTGCCCTGTGGTCAGTAGTTTCTCACTGTCAACAAGTTAAGGCATAGGTTGGCCCGTGGGGCGCAAAGGATTGAAGCGGAAATCCCGCAGGCCCCTTAAGGGGCCGAGGAATTGAAGCGGAAAGCCTGGTTTTTGGCGCGGAGCGCCAAAAAGGCGCACATCTTTTTCTTAACTTGTTGACAGTGGTGGTTTCTCTTATTCTGTTGTGCAAGGCGGGGAATTATTTTGGGATAGGCTCTTAGGCGCGCTCCCGGAAAATGCGCCCAAATCCTTTTCTTAACGCTCCACTCCCGTATCCCGCGTGAAGGCTATTCGCGGTAAAACTGGTACTCCCCGCCGCCCCGCGAGCATCTGCGGACGATGAGCGAAAGCGCGAAGTTGACGATGAAATACATGAGGGCGATAAAGCCGAAAATAACAAAGATGTGCGCCGTCGTGATGGTGGTTTTTTGGGGCAGGATGCCCATCAGGGTTTTCGCGTTAAAGAAAAACTCGGCGATGCCGAACTGCGCGAAGAAGGATGTGTCCTTGATCGTGGTGATGATTTGGCTCATCAGGGAGGGGATGATGCGCCTGAAGCACTGGGGCAGCACGATATACCAGAGGGCCTGGACAAAGTTGAAGCCCTGCGATCTGGCCGCCTCGAACTGCCCCTTGTCGATGGAGTTCAGGCCGCCCCGCACGATTTCGGCGATGACCGAGGAGGTGTACAGCGTCAGCGCCAGGGCGCCCCGGCCAAGGGCAGTGCCCAGGGGGAGCATGAACACGCAGACGAGGATCCACAGAAGAAGCGGCGTCGAACGGAAGACCTCGATATAGACCGAGGCGAGTTTCCCAAAAACGTATTTTTCGTAGCTGCGCAGAAGGGCCAGCGCCGTTCCAAAGAGGATGCTGGCCAGAACCGTCACAACGGAAACGATGAGGGTGACGGCAAGGCCCGCGAAAAGAAACCTCGTGTTGTCGGCGGTGAAAATATCCGCAAGCACCTGCATCTATGCGCCCGCCTTTTCCGCCGGGGGAATGTCCGCAGGCGCGCGCGCGTCCCGGTTTTTGATTCTCAGCTCGTGTTTGCGCACCCACTTGACCAGGGGGAAACACATAAGAAAATACAAAACGCCGGTCACCGCGTAGGCGGGCCCGTAACTCAGGGTTCCGTTGGCGGCCCAGGAATCGGCCCGGTACATAAGGTCGCCGCCCGCGATAAGGGCCAGAATCGAGGTGTTCTTGATAAGGTTCACCGCCTGGTTGCCCAGGGGGGGCAGGACAATCGTGATCGTCTGCGGCAGGATGATGTGGCGCATGGCCTGCACATAGGAAAAACCCTGGGACCGCGCGGCATCCCACTGCCCCCTCGGTATGGAGGTGATGCCCGCGCGCACGACCTCGGCGACATACGCCCCGTGGTAGACGCCCACGCCCAGGACGCCGATAAGAAGCTCGGGCATCCTGATTCCGACATACGGAAGCGCGTTATAAATAAAAAATATCTGGATGACCAGGGGCGTGTTCTGGAAAAATTCCACATACACGCGGGACAGGGATCGCAAGGGGCGCAGGGACGATGTGGAAAAAAGCCCGAAAATGATTCCCAAAACAAGGGCCAGGCCCAGGGCCGCCGCCGCGACCAGAAGGGTGATGCCCATGCCCTCGAGGAAAATGGAATAGTCAGCAAAAAGACGCGCCCAGCGCCGGAAAGAAAAAGGACCGCCCATAAGGATACACCCCGTCCAAGCTGAAAAATGGCGATGGGGAAACCGGAAGCTATCCTCCGGTTTCCTAAGCAACGCCGCTATGCTGGCCCCGGATTACAGGCCGAACCGCTTGATAAGGCCGTCGAGGGTTCCGTCCCCCAGCCATTTTTCAATCAAGCCGTTGATGTAAGCCGCCAGGGCTTTATTGTCCAGCTTGCTGACCACGCCGTACTCCTGGGGGGAGAACGCGTCCGGCAGAATAACGCTGGTGTCGTCCAGGTAGCCGTTCAGGATGGACTTGTCCACGGAAAAAACGTTCACGCGGCCGGAATCCAGGGCGGCCTTGATCTCAGGATAGGTCGCGAATTCGGAAAAACCGATTTTTATGCCGAGCTTGTCCGCCGCCTCCTGGATCGCCTTGCGGCTGGTTGCCGACTGCGCCACGCCGATGGTTTTCCCGTCGCAGTCCTTCAGGCCCGAAATACCCGAAGCCTTCTTTACCAGCATGCCCACGGCATCGGTGTAGTATTTGGTGGAAAAGTTGTACGTCAGCTTGCGCTCCTCGGTGATGGTGAAGGTCGCGATAACAAGATCCAGCTCGCCCGTATCAAGAAGGGGGCCGCGGGTTTTCGCCGTTACCGGGGTAAAGGCAACCTTGCCCGCGTCGCCGAGGATTTCCTTCGCGATCAGCTTCGACAACTCAATCTCCATGCCCTCGTACTGATTCGTCGCGGTATTCATCAGGCCAAACCTGGGAACATCCGATTTTACGCCTACTTTCAAAACGCCCGCTTTCTGAATGGCCTCAACGCCGACGCCCGAACCCGACTCGCTTCCCCCGCCCGCAAAACCAAAAGCGGCGGCGGCAAGCAGCACCACAACCGTGGCTGCGATTTTCTTACCCAACTGCATGTTTCTCCTCCTAAAAATTGATGAAAGTTTGCCTAATGCAAAATTTTACTTAAAAACGCACGCGTGCGCTCGTTTTTCGGATTCGCGAAAAATTCCCCCGGCGGGGCTTCCTCCACCAGAACGCCGTTGTCCAAAAAAATAACCCTGTCCGCCACCTGCTTCGCGAAACCCATTTCGTGGGTAACGACAATCATGGTAATGAATTCCTGCGACAGGCGGATCATAACGTCCAGAACCTCCTGGACCATCTCCGGATCAAGCGCCGAAGTAGGCTCGTCGAAAAGCAGAATCTTCTGCCGCGTCGCCAGGGCGCGGGCGATGGCGATACGCTGCTGCTGCCCGCCGGAAAGCGTGGACGGATACACATGCGCCTTCTCGCGCAGCCCCACGACATCAAGATAGTGCCAGGCGATCTCCTCGGCCTCGGCCCTGCCCTTCTTCTGAAGCTTGACGGGCGCGAGGGTGATATTCTGCAGCGCCGTCAAATGGGGATACAGGTTGAACTGCTGAAAAACCATCGCGCAGTACATGCGCACCATCTGCGTATGGTTGGACGCCAGAAGCGGCTCGCCATTCAAAAAAATCTCCCCCGTGGTAGGCCGCTCCAGCGCGTTGATACAGCGGATAAGCGTGCTCTTGCCCGAACCCGAAGGGCCGATGATGGTAATCTTTTCCCCCTCGGCCACATGCAAATCGATGTCCCTCAGCACCTCAAGATTCCCGAAGCTCTTGCACACGCCGTTTAATCGAATCACCGTTTCCTCCTTTGTCCCCCAGGGCCCCTGGATTGAATAATTATACAGGAAAACAAAGAATTTATGCAATAGCAAAACCGGCAAAATTTCAATTTAAAACATTTTCGTATCCGTCTTTGCGGGATACTCCCTTTTCGTAAGGGAAATTCAGAAACGCCACCTGGTTTTGGCCGGGCGGCGCATTGGACGGTGCCTCTGGTAAGGGGGAAAGCCTTCCCCCTGCCGCGCACACGGTTGCGCGGCCCCCCCTTCCACGGGGGGCTGCCGCCCCCCGTGACGCCCCCCGCCTTTGAGCGGCTTCTTGAAATTTCCGGGAAATGCATGCACAATAGGCGGCATGGCAGTATCGGTTCAAAAATTTTGCGGCGGAAAGCCCGCAAGCATGGGGAGGGTAATTCTATGACGCATATTAAATCGGCGATGGAGATCGCGCTGGAAAGAACGCAGGATATCAAGGGCGATAAGGCCGCCCTTGTCGCGGCGGAGGAAAAAGAAGAAGGCAAAAAACTCGCTTCCGCGTTTTTCCAGGATCCGGGCATGGACCTCGCGGGAAAACTGAAAAACCTGCCGAAGGAAAAAACAGCCGCTGTCAAAGAGGGCTTTTTTCAGGTTATGCTGTCAAACCTCACGCTGCCCCGGGATGAGGAGGATTTGAAAAAACTCGACCCCCTCGCCAGGGCGCTCGAAATTTTTACGGGCGGGAAAGCCCGGACCTCCGGCTTCAAATCGCAGCTTGAGAAGTTTTTCAAACAGTGGCTCGACGACAAAAAAAACCTCGGCGAGGCCCTGCGGCAGCAGCTCGGCCCCCTGCTCAAACAGAAAGAGGCCCAAATCGCCCAGCAGCTTGGCCGCCAGGTACGCCTTGACCCGCGTAGCGATCCCGACTACATGAAGGCCTACAATAAAAACATGGGAAACCTTGAAAGCCGGTACGGCGAGGCCCTCGCGCAGGCAAAAGAAGATATCGCGGCGATGCTGGCAGGCTGATTTGGAAGGCCTGGTCCATGCCCGGAGCTTGCTCCGAGGTTCTTCATTGGACGGGGCGCTGTTGGAAAAGGTGAAAAACCACGGACTTTTTGATCGAAATTCCCCGTCTTTTGTCCGTGCCCCCCGTGGCAGACTCCTCTTTCTTCAGTCCGTGTCGCCAGTGCCTATCTTCTTATCCGTCCCTTTAGTCCAATCAGCCCGTGGGGCGCCAGGGATTGCAGCGGAAATCCCGCAAGCCCCGCAGGGGCTGAGGAATTGCAGCGGAAAGCCCGGTTTTTGGCGCGGGAGCGCCAAAAAGGCGCAGATCTT
>JAISXE010000076.1 GCA_031270615.1 Spirochaetia bacterium | reverse complement strand
CCCTGGGAGCGGGGCCTGCCGCCGGGGCGGTACCGGATAACCTTGCTGGCGGGCGACGCCTTTTTCCGCGCGGCGGTTTTCCTCGCGTAAAACCCCCGCGCCCCCCTCACGCAGGCGGGCTTCAGGCGCATCCCCGGAAGCCCGGCCTCCGCCATCCGCGGGGAAGGGGAGGGGGACGGCGGGGCGGAAAAGCGCCCGGACATACCGCTGGGCTTCCAGGTCGTGCCGGGGATAGGCACGGACAAAGCCGACAACAATGTTTTGCTGGGCTTTCCCTTGGCCGGCGGCTACGGGCTGGATACGGCAGGGTTTGCCCTGCTTGGGCTGATGAACGGGGGACCGGTCCGGGGCTTCCAGGTGTCCGGCATTTTCAACACCGCGGGGGATGTCGGCGGCCTGCAGCTTGCCGGCCTTTTTAACACTTCCGGCGCGGACATAAAGGGCTTTCAGGTAAGCGGCCTGTTTAACATAGCGGGCATGGACGTACAGGGCGCTGAAATTGCCAGCATGGAGATGTTCGGTTTTCAGGCAGCCGGCCTTGCCAACATCGCCGGCGCGGATGTGTCCGGCTCGCAGGCCGCGGGGCTTTTTAACATCGCGGGCGGCAGCGTGGCGGGCTTGCAGGCCGGGAGTATCTTTAACACCGCGCGGGAGGATGTCCTGGGCCTTCAGGCCGCGGGGCTTTTTAACATCGCGGGCGGCAGCATGACGGGCTTGCAGGCCGCGGGCATCTTTGACATCGCCGCGGGAGACGTGGCGGGCCTCCAGGCAGCGGGGATCTTCGGCTACGCCGGGGGCGGCTTCCGGGGCGCCCGGGTATCGGGCATAGCCTCCTACACCGGCGGCAGCTTCCAGGGCATGAGCCTGTCGGGCATCTTCAACTACGCGGGCGGGGACTTCCAGGGGCTTCAGGCGGGCCTTGCCAACATAGCCGCCGCGGACATGAGCGGCCTGCAAATCGGGCTTTACAACCAGGGCAGCGGCGGGCTTCAAATAGGGCTGGTCAATGTTTCGGACAACGAATCGGCCATACCCCTCGGCCTGGTGAACATTGTCAAAAACGGAATCTTTAGCCCCCTGCTGTGGTACGACAGCATGAACTTTGTGAACGCCGGCCTGAAAAGCGGATCAAAACACATCTATGCCCTTTTCGGCGCGGGGACGCAGCAAGTCAGCCTCGGCGGAAGCGAAGCCGTTTTTGGAGCGGACCGGGACCGGGACGACAGCATCCTGGCCACGCGCTTCGGGCTTGGGCTTGAAATTCCCCTGGGCCCGGCCTTCCTCGACTTTGACGTGCTGGCCGGCTCCATCTGGAACGACAACCTTTCCGAGGAAAAACGCGCCCTTTCGGACGCCAAAGACAAATCCGACGCCTCAAGCACGCAGCTCTTCCAGGCGCGCCTCAGCCTGGGCTTCAAAGCCTTCGACCACCTGGCCGCTTTCGTCGGCCTCTCCTATGACTACCTGCTGCGCCTCAGCAGCACGTCCCCCAATCCCGCAAAACAGCGGGGCCTCCCCTTCGGCTGGAGCGACAGCAAAAACATCCACAAAATGGGACTGTTCGGCGGCATCCAGTTTTAGGCCACAGCAATTCCGATTTCAAAACGAAAATCACAAGAGCCTTTCCAAAAACCCATTTATAATTTCACTCCGATTAGGAATTTTGGCGCATTTGCGGCGTAAAACGCCGCAAACCGGGCTTTTCGCTCCAATCTTTTGGCTAAAGCCAAAAGGATTTCCGCTGCAATCCCTTGCGCCCCACGGGCTATTTGCGCTTCGCGCAATCTAATTCTATAGTGGGAGGGTAAACGCCGATGCCCTGCCTGGGCCTCTGTTGCAGGGGACAGTGGCCGGCGTGGGTATCAAGCCATAAACCGGTACCCCGCGCCCCAGACGGTTTGCAGGTGCAGCGGGTTGGAGGGGTTTTTTTCAATTTTATTCCGAAGGCGGCTAAGGTGCACCGCCACGGTTTTCATGTCCCCGTACATGTCTTCACCCCATATTTTGTCGTACAACTGCTCCTTGCTGAATACCATTTCCTCGTGGCTGGCAAGAAAATCAAGCAGCTCATACTCTTTATTGGCCAGGGTGATTTCGCTGCCGTTCACAAAAACCCGGCGGGTAGCATGGTGGATTTGAAACCAGCCGAAATCAATTGTATCGGCCTTTTTTGCCTGATTGATATTTTGGGTGAGCCGTTCATAACGGGCGATATGTGATTTCACCCTGGCCACCAGTTCAGTCATTGAGAATGGTTTTATGATATAATCATCGGCGCCAATTCCAAGGCCGCGTACTTTGTCCGCATCCTCATTGCGGGCAGTTACCATGAGGATTGGTATATCAATTTTCGCGCGGATTTCCCGGCAGATGGTTATGCCGTCTTTTCCGGGGAGCATAAGGTCAAGCAGGATAAGCGAAAATTGGTTTGACAGCGCGCGCTGCGCGCCTTTTATCCCGTTATCCTCGATGGTAATCTCAAAGCCATTTATTTCCAGAAAATCTTTTTCCAGCGCGGCAATGTCTTTATCATCTTCGATAATCAATATTTTTCGGTTTTCCGCCGCCATTTTACATATCCCCCGCGCCAGGCAGCCGGATAACTACCGCAAGACCGCCGGAATCAGGCAGTTCCGCATGCATGGCGCCGCCCATGTGTTCGATTATTTTCTTGCTTATAGCAAGGCCCAGACCGGAGCCTTTGGCGCTGCGGGAGGGATCGGCGCGGTAAAAAACATCGAACAATTTTGAAAGTATGTCGGCGGCAACCCCGGGGCCATCATCGGTGAAACGCAGAAAAACAGAATTATTAACGATACCGGCGCTTATTTCCATAAAAGCCCGCTCCTTTGTTTTATACCGGACACTGTTTTCCAGAATATTAATGAGCACATTGCGGAGCAAAAGCGTATCGGCCGATACAAACACATCCTGGCGGCCTTCCACAATATGTATGTCAAGACCGCGCCGCTCGTATTCCTGGGCGGCTTCTTCTATCATATCCGCGATTACCGGCATAAGAGCCACCCGCCGGAGGGTAAGGGGGAATTCGTTCATGTCAAGTTTGCAGAAAAGAAAAAGCTGCTCAATGATATGCTCCATATCCTCGGTTTTGTTTTTTATGGTAGCAAAATACTGTTCGCGCATTTGCGGCGTGGAGGCGACGCCGGTTTCCAGTCCTTCAAGGCAGCCCCTTATTGATGTCAGGGGCGTGCGCAGATCGTGGGAAATCCCGGCTATCAGTTCCCGCCGGTTTGCCTCGTCTTTGCGCTTTTGCGCCGAGGAGGTCTCAAGCCGCGCAGCCATTTCATTGAAGGCGTCGCAGATTGGGCGGTATTCGTCATCGTTTTGATAGTCAATGCGGAAGGCCAGGTTGTTGTCGTGTATCTGCCGGACTCCCTCGCCCAGGGGCCGCAGGGGACGGACAATGTTTTTTATCAGGCGGTAGTTAAGCAGATTATTTATCATGGCGATAAGCGCAATAAAGAAAATAATGCAAGCCGGGCCGGCTATGCTAGGAGGCCAGTACCTGGCCCCGGCCTGCATTTCCTGCATGGCCTTGTCCCGCCAGGCCTGTATCGTTTCAAGATCGACACCCATAATTTTGGCCATTAGAATCTGGAACACAAAACCAAACACAAAAAGCCCTCCCAGCGTTACAAGAACCGTGCGTACATTCGATATAAATATCCGCCGTTTTATGGTCATTGGTATTTCTCCTCATAAAAGTTTTCGCCATTACAGTACCGCAGGAAATAAGTTGTTGTACAGGCCACGCGCTACTGCCAGTGTATAAGAGTCCCGAACGGGACGGAAAGTTCTTTTTCAAGGTCAAGGGCCGCCGCCGCCAGATTGTAGTGTTCCGACAGAAGCTGGTTTTCCGCACGCAGCACATTGTCCCGCGCGGAGTACAGGCTTTGCAGGTCCGCGGCGCCCCGGCGGTAGGCTTCCTCGTACATGCCGCGGTTTTCTTCCGCCAACGTAACGTTAAGGCGCAGGGTTTCGATGTTCCGCGCCGACTGGATAATGTTGCGCCGTAATGTGCGGACGGTGTTCCCGTGGTTCAGCGTGGTTTCCCGCAGCAGGTTTTTCCGCGCGGCGATGGCGTCGCCTAACGAATCAATCTCTTCTTGCGCCGCAGCCCAGGGGAGAAAATTGTCAAGCTTCAGCGAAAGGCCTATCGAAAACTGCCCGCCTGAGTCCGTCCAGTTGTTGTTTTTGCTGCTGTACAGGGGGGTGGCGTTCCAGGCAAACTCCAGCGACGGGCCGTACGCGTCTATCCGCAATCCTTTGCGCTGTGTTTCGAGCGCGGCGATGTTTTTCCGCACTACCTCAAGGGCCAGAGGCTGCCCGGAGATTCCTGCCCCCGCGTTTTCTTCCGAGACGGACAGGGTTTGCAGGCTGCCCCGCAGCGAGAGGTTTTCTTCCGGGGGAATCACGAGGAGGTTTTTCAGGCTGTCCAGGGCGTTTTCGTAGGCGGTAGCGGCGCTGCGCACGCTGGTTTCCTGGGTTTGTACGTCAAGCCGGGCGGAAAGTTCATCCAGGTTCGAGGCCTGGCCCGTCTGTTGCCGTGTGCGGATCTGCTCGTAGCGGCTGCGGGAGCTTGCGGCGTTTTGTTCCATGAGCCGCGTATTGGCCCGCAATACCAGGATATTGCAGTACAGCCGGCGGGCCTGAAATTCCAGTTCCTGCCGGGCGGCCGCGTAGTTGAGGAGGCCGGCCTCATAATCCTCTTTTGCCTGCCGGATGTTCGCCATAATGGAGGGGGAGATGCGCAGGGAGGCGGAGAGGGAAAATCCCGGCGACCACAC
>JAISXE010000028.1 GCA_031270615.1 Spirochaetia bacterium | reverse complement strand
AGCGCGAACTCCATCAACCTGGGCCGGCTTATTCCCCAGGCCTTCTACTATGTGTACGCCTGGACGCGGCTTCCCCCCGGGGACAGAAAGGCCGGGCCGGTGTTCTGCGTGCCCAGCGGCAACTTCGGCAACCTCACCGCCGGGGTTCTGGCCTGGCAGTGGGGCCTTCCCGTGCGGCGCTTTATCGCGGCCACGAACGTCAACAAGGTGGTGCCCGAATACCTCGCCGGCGGCGCGTACTCCCCGCGCCCCTCGGTGCATACCCTGTCCAACGCCATGGACGTGGGCGACCCCTCGAACTTTGAACGGCTCCAGGCGGTTTTTGAAAACAGCAGGGACAGAATGAAGGGGCTTATAGAAGGGGTTTTCATTACCGACGGGGAAACGCGCGAGGCCATACAAAGCGTGCACGCCGAAAGCGGCATGTTCCTTGACCCGCATACTGCCCTGGGCATCTCTGCCGCGCGGCGCTATATGGCCTCCCCGGAGGCAAAGGCCGCGGGGCTTGAGGGCGCCGCGTGCCTGAGCCTGGCCACCGCGCATCCAGGGAAGTTCCTTGAAGTGGTGGAGGAGGCCACGGGCAAAAAACCGCCTTTGCCGGAAACCCTTGCCCGCGCGCTTGGGCTGCCGAAGAACGCCGTCCTTATGGGAAATACCGGCGCGGAATTAAAAAAATTCCTCTGCGAAAAATTCGCGGATTAAAACAGCTGCGCGCATTTTTTGCCTGCGGCAAAAAACCGGGCTTTCCGCTCCAATTCCTCAGCCCGCCTGCGGCGGGCTTGCGGGATTTCCGCTGCAATCCCTTGCGCCCCACGGGCATGCGGCCGGGGCTTTTCCGGTTTTGAAACAGATTCATATAAGGAGGCTTTATGCGGCGTAAAAACAGGGAAATAGAAAGCATGCAGGAAAAGCTCGCCCTTCTCGCGAAATGCAGGGTGTGCCGCCTTGCCGTGGCGGACGCAGATCAGCCCTATGTGGTTCCCCTGAATTACGGATACGAATACGCCGAAGGGGTTTTAACGCTGTACTTCCACGGCGCGGCCGAAGGAATGAAAATCGATATTCTGAAAAAAAACCCCCGGGCGTGTTTTGAAATCGACGGCGAAGGCGCCCTGGTTGACGGCGGGGACAGGGCTTGCGCCTACAGCTACGCCTATGAG
Source organism: Spirochaetia bacterium (assembly GCA_031270615.1). Classification (GTDB taxonomy): domain Bacteria; phylum Spirochaetota; class Spirochaetia; order DTKZ01; family DTKZ01; genus JAISAF01. The sequence goes on along the minus strand of JAISXE010000028.1, from coordinate 3,264 downwards.
AGCCTTATCGGTTTCGGCAGCGTCACGTTTGTGGAAGACCCAAAGGAAAAAGCCCGCGGCCTGAATATTTTAATGAAACACATGAGCGGCAGGGACGGCTTTGCGTATTCGGAAAGCGATTTGGCGAGGGTCTGCGTGTATAAAATCACGGCGACATCCTTTACGGGAAAGCGGCGGGCGTAAACCGCGGCTGTCCAGCCAAAGCCTTTTTCCGCGCACGCGCGGCCAAGGATGCCACTGCGGGCGGGAGGCGTTTCCCTACACCTCAAATTCCACCCCCTCCCTCGCGATATCGATGGCAAGGGGGGGGCCGCCCCCCGCCGCGCGGCGGTATTCCCGGACAAGCTCCTCCAGCCGGGAATCGCTGCGCAGGGGGTCGTGGTGGAAGAAATAGAGCTTCCTGGCGCCCGCCCTGCGGGCGGCTTCCACGGCGTGCTCAAAGGCGCTGTGGCCCCAGCCGGTTTTTGAGGCCTCGTATTCCTCCAGGGTGTACTGCGCGTCGTGCACAAGCACATCGGCCCCCTCAAAGAAGCGCAGCAGTTTTCTGTTTTCCTCTTCCGCGGCAAGCTCCCCCTCCCGGGCGGCGGATTCGTCGTAGTTCGGGTCGGCGGGGTCCGTGGGGAAAACGTTGCGAAAGGGTTCCGTGTCGTAGGCGGTGCAGAAGACCCTGCCCTTGTACTCAAAGCGGTACCCCAGGCAAAGGATGGGATGGTTTAAATATTTTGTCGTGACGAAAATCCCGTCCCCCAGCTCAAAAGACGTTTCCTTGAGTTCGCGGTATTCGATATGCGCGGAAAGCTCGTCCTGCCGCACGGGGAAATACCTGTAACGCAGTTGCCCGCCGATGATTTCCTCCAGGCTTTCCTCCTCGTAGCTCACCGGGCCGTAAACGCGAAGATTCGTGCTTTTGATATAAATGGGCGCGAAATAGGGAAAACCCATGATGTGGTCCCAGTGCGTGTGGGATATCAGGATGTCCGTGTTGACAGGGCCTTTTGGCAGATCGCTGCGCATGAGGAAGTCCCCCAGGGCGCGCAGGCCGGACCCCGCGTCGATGATGACCAGCCGGTTTTCCGCGCCAAAACGCAGTTCGATGCAGGCGGTGTTCCCGCCGATGCGCACGGTGTCGGGGCCGGGGCAGGGTATCGATCCCCGCACGCCCCAAAATTTGAACGTGATTCCGTTTTTCATGGGTTATTTCTCGCCAGCCTTCAGGAAAATTTTGGCTTTTTCGATTTCAAGGATAAGTTCCCCGTGCATGGACTCCAGGCTGTCCCAGCTTATGCCGAGGCGGCCCATCACTTCCTGCGGGATTTTTTCCGGATAGCGGGAACCGGAAAAACCTATGCCGCTCAGGTTGACATAGCAGTTCGCCAGGGCGACAGTATATACCAGATCGGCATGGTCTTCCGCGCAGGATTCCAGGGAGTGGTGGCATTTTATCGTTTCGAGAATCTCATCGCCGAATTTCCATTCCAAGCCGATAATAAGGCCCGCGCGGCAGTGGTCAAAACCGATGTCCTCCCCTTCCGTTTGGAAGAGGGGCCTGCGATCCCTGTCCGCCTGGCTCATCGCCCGGACGAATTCCGTTGTCAGGGTGTTGTTCAGCGGTATCTTGCCTATATCATGCAGAAGCCCGGCTATAAAGTATTCTTCGAGAATCTTAGGGTCAATGCCGCGGCTGCGGGCAATCAGTTTGGACAGGACTCCCACGGAAAGCGAATGCCGCCAGAAGCCGTTCATGTTCAAAGCCTGGAAATCCTCTTTCTTGCTGAGGTTGCCCAAAACAGCCGTACTCAGGGCCAGATTCTTTACCGTGTTGATGCCCAGCATGATAATGGCGCGCGCAAGGGATGTTACCTGGTTCGTCACGCCGTAATACGCGGAGTTGATAAGTTTCATGACGCGGGCCATCAAAACCGGGTCAAGGCTGATAACCCTGTTCAGATCCACGGGGGAGGTATTGGGGTTATTCGCTATTTCCAGAATCTTGCTGACGGTTACCGGCAACGCGGGCAGTTTGGAAATATACGCGCTGATTTTTGTCAGATTTTCCTCTGCGTTCCCTGCGCTCATTGGTGTTTGTCTCCCAGCTTCATCTCGATAGACTTGAGTTTTTCCTGCAAAACCGTTTTGACATCCTGGTTGGGAAGATACTCCGCAAGCCCTGAAACAAAATTAAAGGATTTTTTTACCTTGTCGAGGGTCACGGCCTTTTCCCCGGCGGGTTTCTGATCCCGGGCTTTCTCGGGAAATTCCCGGTGAAGCCCCTGCTTGCCCAGAAGCATGTTCTTCACCGCCTCGATTTTAAGGGGATAATCGGAGCTGGCAAAAGAGGAGCGCCTTTCCTGCGGCAGGGAAGCGACAAGGGATTTTAAGTAATCCAGCAATTTGATCCCGTCTTCGGGTCTGGGTTTCCTTGCAGGGGCCGCGGCTTTCCGCGAAGGCCCCTCCTCCTGCGTTTTCGGCGCGTATTCCGGTTCGGGTGCGGGTTTAGGCGGCGGCGGGAGTTCCTCGGCATCAATCTGTTCCAGCATGGACTGGATCTCCTCTTCGCTGCCCATGACGTCTTCGGGGGGAATGACGGCGGGCTGCCTTCGCGGAGGCCTGGATCCGGGAGAAAAGGCGGGGGAAGACTGCCACTCCCCGCTTGCCGAACCGGGTTTCGGTTTTTCAGGAATTTCCTCCCCGGCCGGCTCAAGCACTTCTTCCAGTTCTTCCACAGGTTCCTCTGCGGCCTCCGGCGGCTCCTGCCCGGGTTTTTCGATATCGTCCGCCTCCGGCTTTTCGGCCTCCCCCGCTCCGGTTTCCCGCGGTTTTTCCGCCACAGGCTTTTCAGCTTCTTCGGCTTCGGGTTCTTCCGGCGTTTTCCCCTTTCCGTCAGGGAGCTTCGCGGGAGTTTCTTCGGCTTCGGGCATACCGCGCGGTGAGGGCTGCGCGGGCTGGGCCTGCGGCGGTTGGGCCTGCGCGGGCGGGGGCGTCTGCGGCGGTGAGGCCTGCGCGGGCGTCGGTGCCTGCGGCGGTTGGGCCTGCGCGGGTGGGGGCGTCTGCGGCGGTGAGGCTTGCGCGGGCGGCGGCGTCTGCGGCGGTGAGGCCTGCGCGGGCGGTGGCGCCTGCGGCGGTTGGGCTTGCGCGGGCGGCGGCGTCTGCGGCGGTGAGGTCTGCGCGGGCGGCGGCGTCTGCGGCGGTTGGGCCTGCGCGGGCGGAAACCCCTGCTGCCGGGGGAAAGGCGGATAATGCGGCGGGACCTGCCTGGCCGCAAAG
>JAISXE010000016.1 GCA_031270615.1 Spirochaetia bacterium | reverse complement strand
ACGGCATGGTTGCCGCCATACTGAAAGATGTCCCCTTGCCAAAGATGTGCGGGATTCGCCAGGACTTTGGCGGTTTTCCCGGACGCGCTCCGCGCCCGTTTTCCAGGCGTCTTTTTCCGGGTTTCATGGCTTTTCTGGCAATGCCGGTAATCCGGGGGCGGTACGGGGGTGGCAATCCCCCGCATGAGGGGGCAGCGGAAGACCGTAGGGCTGGTCACGATTTTGCATACCCCGGCAACCGCACGCGAAAGCGTGTTTGTAATAACAATGCTTCCGGGCAAGAGGCCCTAAAAAGCCTGTGGCGTATATATAGGTTAATGGCCGAGCAAAATCGTTGCTCGCCCATGCAACCTGGCTGGTCACGATTTTGCAAAGCAAAATCGTTGCTTGCCCATGCGCGAGGGATTGAAGCGGAAATCCTTTTGGCGTAGCCAAAAGATTGCAGCGGAAAGCCCGGTTTTTGCGGCACAGCCGCAAAAACGCGCCCAAAAACTCTTCACTTCACACTGCACGCTTCACTCCCCGTATTGCATGCCGGGCTTTTTCCCCAAAATCGTCCTCTTGGTCGGCCTTTCGTCTGTGCCGTCAGTGGTTGGTTTTTTTCATGAGGCAACGCGCCCCCTGGCTTGCAGCCGCCGCGCCTTCCGGGGTATCATATACCCACTATGAATATCCTTTTCTCTGTCCCGTACCTCGGCAGAATACTTGCCTCCCTTCTGGGGATTCTCGTTTTCCAGAAGCTGACGAAGAGCCTCAGCGCCGCGCTGCTCGCGGGTTCGCTTATCCTCGCCCTGTGGACGGGGCAGTCGCTTTCTTCCATGCGCGGGATCGCCTTTGGGCGGCTTTTCTCCCTGGACACGCTTTTCCTTGTCCTCGTTGTCGCGGGGGTCATCTGGCTCAGTTCGCTTATGTCGGAGGCGGGCATGATGAAGGACCTGGTAGCAAGCCTCAGATCGCGGCTCTCCCCCAAGAATATTTTTGCCGTGCTGCCCGCCATCGTGGGGCTTTTGCCCATGCCGGCCGGCGCCCTCTTTTCGGCCCCGCTGCTGGACGACGCCGACGGCGGGAAGGCCCTGACGCAGATGCAGAAAACCAGGATTAATTACTGGTTCCGCCATGTCTGGGAATTTTGGTGGCCCCTGTATCCGGGCGTGCTTTTGGCCGTCGATCTGTCGGGGCTTCCCATCTGGAAACTGGCCTGCCTCATGATGCCCTTGTTTTTCGCCGCCTCCGGGGCGGGGTACTGCTTTCTCCTGCGCAAGCTGCCGCACGGGACGCACGGGCAGGCAGGGCGCGGCCAGCCCGGCACGGCGCAAACCGGCGGGGAGCAGGGAAAGGCCTTTTTCCCCCTCGTCCTGCCGACCGCGACGGTTATCGCCGTGTACGGACTTCTGCTTGCGGCAGTTCCCGCCCTGGGACACATCAACAAGTACCTGCCCATGGTTATCGGCATTGCCTGCGGCATTGCCGTGCTGCAGGCAATGCGCCCCGCGCCCGCCTCGGTATGGAAAAAAGTCCTTTCGTCCAGACGGACGCTCAGTCTTGTGGTCATTGTCGTACTCGCCCGGATTTACGGCGCTTTTATCGAAGCGAAACTCCCCGGGGGCAGCCTCCTCATGGAAAACCTGCGCGCGGAGCTTGACGCCTTCGGAATCCCCGTGCTTCTGCTTATCGTCATTATCCCCTTCGTGTCCGGCCTCACCACGGGCATCACCGTGGGCTACATCGGGGCCAGTTTCCCGCTTGTCCTTTCCCTCGCCGGGCCCGACACAGGCGGCCTGTTCGCGGCCATAGCGCTGGGCTATAGCTGCGGTTTCATCGGCATGATGATGAGCCCCATCCATGTGTGCCTTATCGTGACCAACGAGTATTACAAAACGAACCTGTTCGAAAGCCTCGCGGGCATCGCGCGGCCCGCCCTGTTTCTCTTTGCCTGCGCCGCCATCTATTCATTCGGCTGGAGTTTTTTTCCGTAAAAAGTGGGAATAACCCTATGTAAAAAATGGGAATAGCCCCATGCAAAAAGTGGGAATAGTATTGCGCAAAAACCGGGAATAAGCTATACTGGAAACCATGGCGAAAACCGGAGTTCCGATATCCCGTCGAATCACCAGGCTTGCGCAGGCCAGGACAAATGAAGAGCCTGTCATCCTGCTGGAAGGGCCGCGATCAACGGGAAAATCAACCGCGCTGCGCATGCTGGCTGCGGAATTTAAGACGGCGGTAATCGATCTGGACAATCAAATAGTCCGGGACGATGCTTTCCGCGATCCCGGTTTTTACACTGCTTCAGACAGCACGGTTTTTATTGACGAATACCAGCGGGTTCCCGCGATCCTGGACGCGATCAAAACCAGAATGAATATTTCAAGCCGCCCCGCCCAATTCGTTCTAAGCGGTTCTACCCGGCACGATGCCCTTGCCGGAAGCGTCCAGGCGCTTACCGGGCGAATCCACAGGATGCAAATTTTCCCGTTTGCCCAGTCTGAGCTGGAAGGCGTTTCCCCCGATATTATTTCAGGAATCCTCGCTGACGCGCAGGCCCTCATCAACAAAGCAAAAAAAATGACTGCACGGGAAACACGCGAAGGATACATACAGCGCATTGTGCGGGGTGGTTTTCCCCTCGCGGTCTTCCGTGCCGCGCAGGCCCGGAGCCGCTGGTTTGACGATTATGTGCGCCAGACTGTTGAGCGCGACATTCCGGACATTATGAAAATACGCAATAAACGGGGGCTTTCCGCCCTGCTGCGGAAACTTGCTTCGCAGACAGCGCAAATCCTGACTCTTGAAAATGTGTCCTCTTCGGTGGCTATTGACATTTCAACCGCGCGTGACTATATCCAGCTTCTGAAAGACGTGTTTATGGTTTACGAATTGCCGGTCTGGGGCAGGACCCTGGGCGGAAGGGTTTCCGCGAAGCCGAAAATCCATATCCTTGATTCCGGTATAGCCGCAAGGCTTTTGGGACTTTCCGCCGAGAAACTGTACGCCAGGCAGCCGACGGCGCTGACGGAATTCGGGCACCTGTTGGAGACTTTTACCGTATCCGAAATTCTGAAAGAATTGTCCTGGCTTGACGATGCCGTACTGAGCGGCCACTGGCATACCCGCGACAACACGGAAGTCGATTTTGTACTTGAGCGTCTGGATGGATCGGTATATGGATTTGAAATAAAAACCGCAGGCCGGGCCTCCGGGGATGTTTTTACCGGGCTTGCCGCCTTGCGCAAATTCGCGGGAAGCTCGTTTCAAGCGGGATTTGTTCTTTATACCGGGCCCCGGGCCTTCCAGTTTGATGACCGGCTGTACGCCCTGCCCATAAGCGCGTTATGGGAATAAAGCGCCCCGCCGCCGGGACGCTTTGTACCCGGTTTTAAATGAATATCCTCTTGATGTGCCTTTCCAGCAAATTCTCCGTGACATTCTGCGCCACGACTTTCTCGTTGTCCTCCAGGGCCTTGTAGTAGCGGTCCCCCAGTTCCGCGGCAACCTTGTAGCCCACATGGACAAGCTGGCGGAAGTTCAGGTTGTACGAAGGGTTTTCCTGCACATGGCGCAGGGTTTGCGCGTAACGGTTTTCGTCCCACCCGTCCACCTCGTCGGGGGAGGGAAGCCCCTCCTTTTTGATGTCGATAACCGCGGCGTAAGGCCCGCACAGCTCGTCGAAACGCCCGTAGGCTTTGCGGTACACTTCCTTCGCTATTTTCAGCCCCTCGCCCCCCGCGCAGGCAAGGCCGATGATCTCCTCCAGCCACGTCGTTCCGGCGGTCTTCAGGTGCAGCCCGGCATTGTGTTTCCTGATGGCCCTGTTCATGGGGCCGTAAATGGAAAACTTGTCGCTCCCCGAATGGATGCTCAGTTTCAGGTTCGCGGGCAGGCCAAACTCCTTTACGGCGAAAGCCACGACGCACAGATCCTCCTCGAATTCCTTCTCAAACTGCGCCAGGTCGCCCACATAGTCAACGCCCTTGTTGAAACGCCCGGTAAATTTCGGCGCTATGGTCTGCGCGGGAATGCCCTCCTTCGCGATGGCCGACAGGATAAAAAGCATTTCCAGGGGGCTTTGCGGGGCGTCCGTTTCGTCTATGGAGACTTCGGTAACGAAGCTGTCCCCGCCTTTTTTCTCCTCCACATAGCGGTAAATCTTCCCCGCCTCCTGAATGGCCAGAAGAAATTTCCGCGCAATCTTCCTGATAAGCTCCTCGGTGATCTGCAAAGGCTGATCGATACCCGGAACGGCAAGGCTGCCGGCAAACTTTTTGTTGGCCTCCACAAAAGCCTGAACGCTTTTTTCGTCCGCCGCTTTGCCGGTAAAATCCGCCACGTCAAGGGTGTAGAAGTCGCTCGCGGCAAGGAAACTGTCAACGGTCTTTATGCCGATATGGTCGGCGTCGACATAGTACGAGCCTTTCCAGCCCAGGGCCTTTACCGAGGCGTCCGCTTCGGCCCTTTGGGAATCCGGATGGGTATGGATGGTAACATGCTCCCGGTTTGACTTGTTCCAGACCGGCGTGACATCGGCGCCGAGTTTTTTCGCTTCAATAACCGCGGCAAGCTGCGCCCTGCCCTGGCGGGCGAAACGGTCGCCCATTCCGAATGTGTATTTTTCAAGAACCTTCATTGTTTGTTTTACTCCTTCAGCATACCAAAATAATTTTTCGCGTTGTTGTAGCAGATATCCTCTACCATTGTTCCCAGCAGTTCCCTGTCCGCGGGAACCTCGCCCGCATCCACCCAAGCGGCTATGACAGTGCAAAGAATCCTGCGAAAATACTCATGTCGGGGATAGGACATATAGCTGCGCGAATCGGTGAGCATCCCCACGAACAGGGACAACAGGCCGATGTTCGCCAGGGTTTTTATCTGGGCCTCCATGCCGTCCTTCTGATCGTTATACCACCATGCGGACCCAAGCTGCATCTTGCCGGGCACGCCTCCGCCCTGAAAACAGCCGGCAAGGGCGGCAAGCGCCGCGTTGTCGTTTCCATTCAGGCTGTAGAGGATCGTGCGCGGAAGCTCCCCCGAAGCCTCAAGGCGGTCAAAAAATTTCGCCAGGGGCGCGGCGATGGGCGCGTCGTGTATGGCGTCATACCCCGTATTCGGCCCCAAAGCCTGGAACATCCGGGAATTGTTGTCCCGAAGCGCCGCGATGTGAAGCTGCATGGTCCAGCCCCTGCGGGAGTTCATGCGGGCAATCTCCAAAAGCACGCCCGTGCGTATCTGCCGCGCCTCTTCGGGGCCGGGATTTTGTCCCCCGCGTATTTTCTGAAAAACCGTTTCAAGCTGCGAGTCCGGCGCGAAAGCGGCGGCAGGCACCAAAATCGCGTGATCGGTCAGGCGGCCCCCGTTCTCATGAAAGTAGGCGTGCCTCTTGTCCAGAACCTCAATCAAATCCCGGTACGTTTTTATTTCCGTGCCCGCCGCCCTGCCCAGGGTATCAAGATACGCGTTATAGGCGGCGGCGTCCTGGACAGCCATAGCCTTATCCGGTCGGAAGGCGGGCAGCATCTTCGTCTTCATGGACGGATCCGCAGCGACCGCCCGGTGCCAGCCGAGATCGTCCGCAGGGTCGTCGGTGGTGCAGACCAGACGCACCTTGAATTTCTCCATAATGGCGCGCGGCCTGAAGTCCGGCCGGGCAAGAAGCCCATTCGCCTTTTTCCAAATCGCATCCGCGCTGCGGGCGCACAGCACGGTATTTTCTATACCGAAATAGCGTTTCAGTTCCAGATGCGTCCAGGGGAAAATCGGATTCCCCACGGTTTTCGGAACCGTCCGCGCCCAGGCCTGAAACTTCTCCTCGTCGGAAGCCCCGCCGGTGATGTATTTCTCGTCAATACCGCAGGCGCGCATAAGCCGCCATTTATAGTGGTCGCCGGTGAGCCAAATATCGGTAAGGTTTTTGAAGTTTTTATTTTCCGCCACCTCCCGGGGCGGGAGGTGGCAATGGTAATCGATAATGGGCATCTTTTCCGCGTAGGAATGAAAAAGCTCCCGCGCGAGTTTTGAAGACAAAAGAAAATCCTCGTGAAGAAACGCCGCGCCCCTGGCGGCCCCCTTCACAGCCGTCTTTTTCGGCTTTTGGGAAACCGCGGCCTTTTTCGGCGCGGCGGAATCTTTTACCGGTTTTTTCCCCAGCCCCGGTTTTTGCGCGGCCTTTGACGCTGCCCGTGAATTTGATTGGATTTTTTTTGCTGCCATAATCAGCCCCTTAAATATTTTGAACCAGGTATCCGCCGTCAACCGCCAGGGAGACGCCGGTAACAAAGCCGGAAGCGGCGCTGCTCAGGAGGAATATCATCGCCCCCGCAAGCTCCTCGTGCTTTCCGAAACGGCCAAAGGGAGTATGCGCGATAACCGCCTTGCCCCGGTCCGTCAATTCGCCCGCGGCCTCGTCTTTAATAAGAAGGGCCTTGTTCTGGTAGCCCACGAAAAAGCCCGGCGCCACGGCGTTGACCCGTATCCCGCAGGGGGCGAATTCCTTCGCCGTCGCCTGCGTCATATTGAGAATGGCCGCCTTTGCCGAACAATAAGCCCAGGTTCCCGACAGCGGCACATACGAACCCATTGAAGTAAAATTGACAATCGCGCCCGCGATCTTTTTATCCATCCAGTATTTCGCGATGATTTTTGTCGGCACAATAAAACCCGCCAGCAGATTCATATCGACGACTTCCTTAAACAAATCGATATCAAGATCCACAAACGGCCCCTTTCCCCTGCCGCCGCCCGCGCCGTTGATAAGAGCGTTAGGCGCTCCCATCAGTTTTTCCGTCTCCGCAATCGCCCCCGGTATATCCGCCTCGACTCCCGTGTCCACCGTAACGCCGAAAACCCGGCCCGCGATTCCCGCCGCCGCGCCCACCTTGTCCACAGCCTCGGCCACCGGATGGTTTGTCCCCCGGCCCCACAGACAGACCTTCGCGCCCGCCTTAACCAGTTCCGCCGCGAGAACCCCCGCAATGGACCCCGCCCCGCCCGTAATAATGATGTTCGTTCCCTCCAGGCCGAACATCTTTTCGATATAACCCATACAGTCCTCCTCGATTGGTTTCGTGAAAATCCTTTTGCTAAGAATTCCTAGAGTATAAGGAAAAATACCGCATGTCAATGCACCTGCTTAAAGATACAGGGTGCCAGCACTTGTTTTTTTCGGCCATAGTGGCCGGTTCGGCCCATTTTTTTGCGGCTCGGCCATTAACCTGTGTATACGCCAAAGGCTTTTTAGGGCCTCTCGCCCTGTTGCCGGGCGGGCAAAGACACGCCCTGATGGGCGTGCGTTTATTTCGGCGTGCGCAGTCCGTGGTACATTTTTGCCTTTGTGTACTATGCGTTATTTAAGGATAAGCTCTAAGGGGCACTGGCTGGCCGCAACCCTTCGGGTTGTTGCCCACCCATGCATTCAGGGTGGGGCCGCCAGTACACTGTCAACAAGTTAAGGCCCGCAATCAGCCCGTGGGGCGCCAGGGATTGCAGCGGAAATCCCGCAAGCCCCGCAGGGGCTGAGGAATTGCAGCGGAAAGCCCGGTTTTTGGCGCGGGAGC
>JAISXE010000357.1 GCA_031270615.1 Spirochaetia bacterium | reverse complement strand
GCGGAGACAATAAATGTGCCTGCTGATAAAATAAATGCCCTGCGCGGGCCGCAAAGGAAAAGGGCGCCGCGAAACAGGTGAGGGGCTTGGCATGCTTATGGCATAAGGGCTTGCGTCCGGGCCTTCGGTCAGCGTGGTCAGTGCTTTCTTCCGCGCCAGGGATTGTAGGGGGCGCGAAGCGCGCCCGCAGGGCCGGAGCGACAGCGCAGCCCCGCAAAGCCCGGCCCCCGCGCCGCAGGCGCGGGGGAGGCGCCCAAATTTTTCTCCCTACACTTTTTCTTCCGTCCATATCTGTCCGTCTTTGCCAGCGTGGCGAGTGGTTGAATTTTCTTTGCGGAGTTTTCCCTGCCCGCCGGGTATTGACTCTGTTGCCTCCTTTGTGCATAATGGTTGCCTAATTCAAAAATTCGTGCTGAAGGAGCGAGAACGGTGCCGTGTGGACGAAAGCGGAAACGCAAAAAGATTGCTACGCATAAGCGGAAGAAAAAACTGAGAAAGAACCGCCACAAGAAGAGAATCAGATAAGCGGTTTTCGCTATGGAAGACCGCTACCCCCTTCTGAACCGGATTCAGGGTCCTGCCGATTTGAGGTCTTTGCCGGACGAGAGCCTTCCTCAGTTGGCGGCGGAGCTGCGGCGGCTGATTATCGAGGTGGTCAGCGTGACGGGGGGGCACCTCGCTTCCAATCTTGGCGTTGTGGAGCTTTCCATAGCCCTGCACCGGGAATTCGCCAGCCCCCAGGACAAGATCGTGTGGGACGTGGGCCACCAGTGCTACGCGCACAAGATCCTGACGGGCCGCAGGGAGGCGTTTTACACCCTGCGCCGCAGGGGGGGCTTGAGCGGTTTTCCCAAGCGCGCCGAAAGCCCGCACGATATTATCGAGACCGGCCATTCCTCGACTTCCATTTCCGCGGCCTTGGGGCTTTTGGCGGGCCAGGAGCTTTCGGGTGGGAAGGGCAGGGTGCTTGCCGTCATCGGCGACGGCGCGCTGACCGGCGGCATGGCGCTGGAGGGGCTGAACCACGCGGGGCACCTGGGGAAAAACCTGATTGTCGTTTTGAACGACAACGCGATGTCGATTTCGCATAACGTGGGCGCGATGTCCTCCTACCTTTCGCGGCTTTCGGCGAGCAAGCTGTACCGGAACCTGCGCACGAGGATCGACACGACGCTGAAAAACGTTCCCTACGGCGACCGCCTGGCCGGCGCGGTGAACCGCGTGAAAAGGAGCGCGAAGGCCGTTCTGTACCGCGAGACGCTTTTTTCCGATTTGGGTTTCGGCTATGTGGGGCCTCTGGACGGCCACGACATCCCGCTTTTGCGGGAGGTTTTCCGCAGCCTGCGGGAGATGGACCGCCCGGTGGTGGTGCATGTTTTTACGAAGAAGGGCAAGGGCTACGCCTACGCGGAGGACAACCCCACGGCTTTTCACGGCATCACGCCTTTTTCCATACGCGACGGCAAGGTCGAAAAAAAAGGGCCGCCGGGGTATACCGAGTGTTTTTCCCGCTCGCTCTGCGCCCTGGCCGAGAAAGATCCCCGGCTCGTCGCCGTCACCGCGGCCATGGCAAAGGGGACGGGCCTTGCGCTTTTCCAGGAGAAATTTCCCAAACGTTTTTTTGACGTGGGCATCACCGAGCAGCACGCCATTACCTTTGCCTCGGGGCTTGCGGCTTCGGGAATGCGGCCCGTCGTGTCCATTTATTCCACTTTCATGCAAAGGGCGGCGGACCAACTGATCCACGACGCGGCCCTTCCCCGCCTGGGCGTGACGGTTGTCATGGACCGGGCCGGCCTTGTTGGCGAGGACGGGGAAACCCACCAGGGCCTCTACGATATCGCCCTGTTCCGGCCGGTTCCGAACATCACGTTCCTGGCGCCCGCCTGCGCCGAGGAGCTTGGGCTTATGCTGGATTACGCGGTTTGCCTGGACGGGCCGGCTTTGATACGCTTTCCCAAAGCGCCTTGCGCGGACTGTAACCCGGTTTTGGGCGCCCCCCTCGAAACGGGGAGGGGGGTTTTCGCGCGCAGGGGGAGGGGGCCTGTCCTGATTTTGAGCCTGGGTCCCCTCTGCGCCCAGGCCGAAGCCGCGGCGGACCTGCTTGCCTCCGGCGGTCTTGGCGCCGATGTGTACAACATTCGTTTTATCAAACCCCTGGACGCCGGATACCTGAGGTCGCTCCTTGCGGGCTATGAGGCCGCCTATCTGGTTGAGGACGCCGCGATCTCGGGCGGCCTGGGTTCGGAGCTGGGGGACCTGATCCAGGGGTGGCGGCTCCCCCTTGTGTACGCCCACGGCGGCGCGCCGGACGCCTTTTTGCCCCAGGCAAGCAGGCAGGAGCTTCTTGCGGACTGCGGCCTTGACGCGGAAGGCATCGCGCGGGCCGTGAGGGAACTTGCCGCGGGCATAGACAAGCCATTTCCCAAGCCCGAGCTTCTGCGGCGGGCCACATAAAAAGAATTCGGGCGCGTTTTTTTGCCCGCCCTCGGGCAAAAAAACCGGGCTTTCCGCTGCAAGTCCTCGGATTTGCTTCGCAAATCCTGCGGGCTTTCCGCTTCAATCCCTCGCGCGGAAGAAAGAGAAACCGCTGGCCACACCGAAACCGCGGACAGGCAATCGCGGGCTTCCCACGCAAAATCCATGTGCCTGTTTTGTCCGTGCCGTCCGTGGGTTCTTCCTGTCCGCGGGGTCGGTGGTTTTCTTCTTCGGCTGAACAGCTACGATTTTTTTGTTTTTTGCTTCCGGCTTCGACTTATTCCCCGCCGCTTTACGGGCTGGGCAAGCCGTGCTATTATACCGCATTCACCCGAAACAGGAGCCGTGTATGTTGAAAAAATGTTTGGTACTGGTTTTCACGCTGTGCGCCGCCGCGGTGTTCGGCCAGAAAGCCCCGGAGGTGGAGGTGTTTGCGCAGTTGGGGCATAGCTATTTTGTAATTTCCGTAGCGTTCAGCCCGGACGGCAAACAGATTGTTTCCGGCTCCTGGGATAACACTATAAAACTCTGGGATGTGGAAAGCGGGCGGGAAGTCTGTACTTTCTCCGGACATTCAAACCGGGTGTGGTCTGTAGCGTTCAGCCCCGATGGCAAACAGATTGTTTCCGGTTCCGGTGATGACACACTAAAACTGTGGGACGCTGAAAGCGGGCGGGAAATACGTTCCTTCGTAGGGCATTCAGGCTCGGTGTGGTCTGTAGCGTTCAG
>JAISXE010000398.1 GCA_031270615.1 Spirochaetia bacterium | reverse complement strand
AGCAAAATCGCGGGGTATGCCGCCACCGCATTTGCAGGGCAAATGCGCGTCTTTATCCCCGCCGGCCGCGGCCACCACGATTACAAGTGCCATTTACGCGGGCAGCATGAGGCAAAATGTTGCGCCTTGCCACCAAAAGACGCTTGCAAACAAAACGCCTCCCGCAACGCGGAACATGCTTGCAGCCCCAGAGCGCAACATTTTGGGGGGAAGCGCCAAAGGCGGTTCCCCTGCGGGCAATTATGCGCAAGGGATTGGAGGGGCGCGAAGCGGCCACGCCGCAGGCGGGGCGGAACCCCCGGAAAGCCCGGTTTTTTGCGGCCCCTGGGCCGCAAAAAATGCGCCCAAATTCTTTTTCTGACACTTCACGCCCCGCACACACCACTCCCGCTTCCCCTGCCGCTGCTGCTTTTGGGCTGCGGGCCTACTGACAACCATCGCGCGATCTGGTATACTTTCCTAAAAAAGGAGACGGGAATGAAAAAACTTTTGGTTATGTACGCGCGGCATTTGGAAAAGACGAACGCGGCGGTTTTGGGGTTTGTGGGGAGGCTGAAGGAGGCTGAGAGGGAGAGGGATCGGGGGAGTTATTACAAGAGCCTGTCGGGGCTGCTGAAGCATATTCTGGGTGGCACGCTGCTGTTTCAGAATCTTTTTAGGTCGGCGCTGGGCGCGGATTCAAAGGCGCTGAGGGCTTTGAAGGTTGTCAATGCGGGGATTCCAGAGAAGCGGCTGGACGATGCGATGTTTAAGTCCATTGCGGAGAGTTTTGCTTCGGCGGACGCGGCCACGGTGAGGTTCGCGAGGGCGCTGGAGGAGGGGGAGCTGGCCCTGAAGGTGAAGCTTCCGTGGTACGGCGGGAGGCCGGGCGCGGTGCCGCTTTTTTTCTTGTTCAACCAGCTTGTGATGCACACGGTGCACCACCAGGGGCAGATTTCCCAGATTCTTGACGAGTTGAAAGTGGAGCACGATTTTTCCGGTATTGATGTCGGGCTGGCGCCAAAGGCGTAGGCGCGGGAAAGTACCACGGACGGCACGGACGAATGCCGGCAGGAGCCAGGAATTCCGATCAAAAAGCATGGTTTTCGGCGCGTGTTTTTCCGTGTTTTCCGTGTTTTCCGTGTGGTCAGCACTGTCAACAAGTTAAGAAAGAGGTGTGCGCATTTTTGGCGCTGGAGCGCCAAAAACCGGGCTTTTCGCTTCAATCTTTTTGCCGCCGGGCGGCAAAAAGGATTTCCGCTGCAATCCCTTGCGCCCCACGGGCTGACCTATGCCTTAACTTGTTGACAGTGGTGGTCAGTGGCAAATTTCTGTGTGGCCAGCGGTAGATTTCCGCGGGCCAGTGGCAAATAAAGAACAAGGCTAAGAAGGGGGATGATATGGCAAAACGGTGGGGGAGGATTTTTGTGCTGGCGGCTGTTTGCGTGCTGGCGGGGTTTTCGTGTTCGCGGGAGGACGGGCTTCCCGGGCCGGACCCGAAACTGGTGGCGGCTTTCACGGGCGGGATACTGCCCCGGACGGAAGCGCTGAAGGTGGTTTTCACGGGCGGCTACGACACGGGCGCGGCTGTCCCGGCGGGGGCTTTTCGTTTGACGCCGGAGGCGGAGGGCGATTTGGGCTGGGAGAACGAGTGGACCCTGGTTTTCACGCCTTCGCGGCCGCTTGAGGCGGAAACCGCCTATACCGCCACGCTGGACCCCTCGCTGCTGTCCCCCCGTGACGGGGCGCAGGCTTTGTTTCCGAAATTTTCGTTTCGGTTCACGACCCTTCCCCCGCCGCTTGAGCTGAGTTTTGACCCGCTGGGGATAGACCTTGAGGGGAAGGTGCGCATTTCGGGGAGCGCCGTGGTCGAGAAGGGCACGAAGATAGCCGCGCTTGAGGAGCTTTTCCGCTCGGACTTGGGCAGGGCGCGCTGGACCGAGGGCGAGGGGGTTTTCCATTTTGCCTTCGCGCCCCTGCGGCAGGAGAAAGAGGCCCGCGATGTGGTGGTAAGCTGGGACGGGGCAGTTCTTGGCGCGAAGGAAAAGGGGGAGCGCGTTTTTCGTATTCCAGATAGCGGGGTTTTTGAGGCGCTTGATGTGCGCCGGGTGGAAAAAAACACTTTCGAGATTGTCTTTTCCGCGCCTTTGAAGGCGAACCAGGATCTGCGGGGTTTTGTGTCCCTGGGCGGGGATACGGGTATCCGCTATTCGGTGGAGGGCAATGTGGCGAGGGTTTTCGGCAACGGGGCTGTTTTGTCCGGGGCGCTTCTGTCCGTGAGGGATCTTGAGGACGCCCAGGGCAGGAAGCTCGCGCGGCCGGTGGAGTTTGTCGTTTCCGAAAAATGGGAGCTGCCCGAAGTGCGTTTTACGGGTTCGGCGGCTATCCTGCCCGGCACGCAGGGCGCCACGCTGGTTGTGGAAACTTTGAATGTTTCGGGCCTTATTGTGGAGGCTTTCCGTATTTACGGCGACAATATGCTGCAGTTCCTCCAGGCAAACAGCCAGGCGAACAGCCTGTCGGGCGCGAGGGAGCTGAACCGGGTGGGAGAGCCTGTCTGGACAAAGGCTTTTGATTTTTCCTGGGACGGGAATGGCAAAAACGTCTGGCTGCGCCGGGGCCTTGACTTGTCGGAGCTTGGCCGCAAATACCCGGACAGCATGTTCCGGCTGCGTGTCAGTTTCCGCAAGCGCCATGTGCGCTACGAGTCCCCCACCCCGCACCCTGAATTCGCCGCGCTGGAGTTTCCCGGCGACGACTTTCCCGCCCTGGGCAATGACGGGGAGTTGGATGTGGAGGGGTCGAACTGGGATTATTACGAGAACAAGAAATGGAATGACGACTGGTACCGCAACCGCAGGGACCCGGAGCATCCGGCTTTCTATTTGGATTATTACAACCACTCGATAACCATAGGGCGGAACGTGCTTATTTCCGATTTGGGGCTTATGGCGAAGAAGTCCTCCTCCGGGGAATTTCTTGTGGTGGCGACCGACCTGCGCACGGCTGCGCCTGCGGCGGGCGTGGAGCTTGAGTTTGTGAACTATCCCGGCAGGGTTCTGGAAAGCCTTACAACCGGCGAGAACGGCATGGCGATTCTGAGGCCAAAGGGGACGCCTTCTTTTCTTTTGGCCAAGTCAGACGCGGGCCGCGCCTTTCTTGTGCTGCGCGACGGCACAGCCCTCGCGTCCAGCCACTTCGATGTTTCGGGCGACAAGCCCGTTTCCGGCGTGAAGGGTTTTATTTACGGCGAGCGCGGCGTGTGGCGGCCCGGCGACGCGATCCACTTGAGCTTCCTTATGTGGGACACGCAGGGGAAGCTGCCGGAAAACCATCCTGTGGGTTTCGAGCTGGAAGACCCCCAGGGGCGCATTGTCGAAAGCAGGAGGCTTGCGGGGGGGACTGACGGTTTTTATTCCATCGCGGCATCCACCCGCCCTGACGCGCCGACGGGCGACTGGACGGCCCGCGTGCGCGTGGGCGGCAGCAGCTTCAGCAAGTATTTGAAGATCGAAACCATCATGCCGAACAGGCTTAAAATAGACCTGTCGGCCGGCGGCAGGGCCTTCCTGGACAGCTCGCGGATACCGATGACCCTCGAATCCGCCTGGCTGCACGGCGCGCCAGCCCCGGGGCTGAAGGCCGATGTCTCGCTTATGTTTGCCGACAAAACGACGAGTTTCCCCTCGTACAGCGATTACAGCTTCCGCGATCCTTCCCGCTCGGTTTCGCAGGAACGGGAGACGGTTTTTTCCGGCGAGCTGGATGACAAATCGCGGGCCTCGTTTACTGTGGAGCTGAACGCGGGCAGCGCCGTTCCTGGCAAGCTGACGGCGCGGTTTCTGACGCGGGTTTTTGAGCCTTCCGGCGTTTTTTCCTCCGAGCAGGTTTCCCTGGATTTTTCCCCTTACAGCCGCTATGTGGGCCTGAGGCTTCCCAAGGGGGACGCGGCGCGGAACATGCTGCTCACGGACACGGAGCATAGCGCCTCTATTGTCCTTCTGGACCCGGAGGGGAAGCCCGTTCCTGGCAATGTGGAGCTTGAGTTCGGGCTGTACAAGCTGTCCTGGCGCTGGTGGTGGGAAAAGGGCGCGGAGGAGGCGGCTTCTTTTGCCTCGTCCATGTCGCGCGAGCCTATTATGAAGGGCAGTGCAAGCGCGGTGGACGGCAAGGCCTCATGGAAGTTCCAGGTAAAGTACCCCGACTGGGGGCGTTACGTCGTTTTGGCGCGCGACCGCAAAGGCGGCCACTGCGCGGCGCAGGTTGTGTATATCGACTGGCCGGGCTGGGCCGGGCGCTCGCGGGGGGGAGGGCAGGGTTCCTCCTCCATGCTGACGCTTGCCACGGACAAGGCTTCCTACGCGCCGGGGGACGCCGTTACCGTGAGTTTTCCCTCCAACAAGGCCGCCGCGGCCCTGGCCGTGGTTGAAAAAGGCGGCGAGATCATCCGCCAGGAATGGATTGCCTGCGGCGAACCCACGACCGAGTACCGTTTCAGCGCCGGCGCGGACATGAGTCCCAACGTCTATGTGCATGTCACGCTTTTGCAGCGGCATTTGCAGACGGCAAACGACCTTCCCATCCGGCTGTACGGCATTGTTCCTGTCGTCATCGACGATCCTGCCACGCACCTGGCGCCGCAGATCACGGCGCCCGCTTCCTGGCAGCCGTCCGCCAGGGCTTCCTTTACCGTAAAAGAAGCATCGGGAAAGCCGATGACCTACACGGCCGTGGTGGTGGACGAGGGTCTTTTGGGCCTGACGCGCTACTCCATGCCCGACCCGCGCGGCGTTTTCTACCGCAAGGAAGCCTCCTTCATGAAGTATTGGGACATGTATTCCGATGTCATCGGCGCGTATTCGGGCAGGCTCGAAACCCTCCTGGCCATCGGGGGGGGTGACGGGGAATTGGACGCGGCTGCCAAGCAGACGCAGCGCTTCAAGCCCGTGGTGTTCTCCTTCGGCCCCTACCGGCTTGGGGCAGGCGAAAGCCGCAGCGAGGTTTTTGAAATGCCGGAGTATGTGGGCGCCGTGCGCGTCATGGTTGTGGCCGGATCCCCTGCCCTGCCGCAGGGCGCGGGATCCCCTGCTGGCCGCGCCTTCGGGGTGGCGGAGCAGTCCGTCCAGGTGAAGAGCGACCTTATGGCGCTGGGAACGATTCCCCGCACCCTTTCCCCTGAGGACGAGGCGGTGATACCCGTAAGCGTCTTCTCCTACGCCGAAGGCCGCAGGACCGTGCGCGTGGGCATGAAAGCCGAAGGCAGCGTTTCCCTGGCCTCGGAGGCTTTTGCCGATGTAAGCTTCGACAAGGCCGGCGACAGGGTGGCGAGCTTCAAGGTCAAAGCCGGAAAAACCCCGGGGCCGGCGAAATTCACGATTACCGCGTCCTCCCCGGGCCTGAAAAACGCGGTCCACACGACAGAGCTGGAGGTGCGCTCCACCGCGCTGCCCGTTTCCCGTGCCTTCACCCAACTGTTGGACGCGAACGGGACATGGGAGGGGACGCTGGACCTTCCTGGCATGGCGGGGACAAACACCGCGGTGCTGGAGCTTTCCCGCATACCGCCCCTGGGCCTGGAAAAGCGGCTGCAGTTCCTTGTGCAGTACCCCCACGGCTGCGTGGAGCAGACCACGAGCGCGGTGTTCCCCCAGCTCTACCTGGACAAGGCCCTCCCCCTCCAGGCGGAGGAGCTTGCCCGCATACGCTCCAATGTCGCCGCGGGCATTGAAAGGCTCGCGGGTTTCCAGAACTACTCAGGCGGCCTCTCCTACTGGCGCGGAAGCGCGGAAGTCTCAAGCTGGGGGACCAACTACGCGGGACACTTCCTGGCGGCAGCCAGGCAGGCGGGCTACGCCGTGCCGGAGGCCCTGCTGAAAAACTGGGCGGACTACCAGAAGCGCCAGGCAGCCGCCTGGGCCGGCAGTTCCTTCGAGCAGCTTCTGGACCAGGCCTACCGCCTCTACACCCTCGCCCTCGCGGGCGAGGCCGACATCGGGTCCATGAACCGCCTGCGCGAGCGGAAGGACAACCCGCCCGTGGTGCTGTGGCGGCTCGCCGCGGCCTACTGGTACGCGGGGCAGCGCGAGGCGGCCCGCTCCCTGGCCAGGGACGCGTCCCTAAGCGTAAACGAGTACCGGGAAATGTCCGGGAACTTCGGCTCCGGCTTCCGGGACACGGCCATGATGCTGGAAGCCCTGGCCCTCATCGGCGGCGACCCCAGGGCCAAGGAGCTTGTTGAAAGCATCGCGGGGAGGCTTTCCTCGGAGGACTGGCTTTCCACGCAGGAAACGGCCTACGCCCTGATAGCGGTACTTCCCTTTTTGCAGGCCTCCCAAGAGGCCCTGCCCATCACCGTCGACTACGCGCTTGACGGCGCGCAGAAGACGCTCAGTTACGACACGCCCATGACGAAGGTCCCGCTCCCCGTATCCGGCACCCAGGCGAAGCTCGCCCTGCGCAACCGAGGCGGGGCCTTCACCTACGCGCGGATCTGGGCCACTGGCCTGCCGGAGGAAGGCGCCGAACCCGCGCTGGCCGAAGGCCTTGCGATTGAAGTCACCTACCGCGACGCCGAAGGCAATAAACTGAAGGGCCCAGGGGAGATCCCCCCCGGCGGGGACATGGGCATCGAAGTGCGGGTTCGCAACACCTACGGCACCGAAGTAAAGGAAATCGCCCTTGTCCACGCCCTGCCCGCGTCCCTGGAAATCCTCAACACCCGGCTGGGGGACGATTCCTCCCCGCGCCCCAAGGACTACAAATACCAGGACATACGCGACGACAAAATCATGAGCTACTTCGACCTTCCCGCCGGGCGCGAGAAAACCTTCACGTTCCGCGTCAACAAAGCCTACGCGGGCAGCTTTTTCCTTCCGGCAATCCACGCCTACGCCATGTACAACGAATCCATCCGCGCCATCGTGCCGGGACAGAGGACAGGGGACAGGGACAGCCCCAAGTGAAAAAGAACACGGGCGCGTTTTTGACGCCTGCCGACCGGCAGGCAGGCCACTGTCAACAAATTAAGAAAAAGATGTGCGCCTTTTTGGCGCTTCCGCGCCAAAAACCGGGCTTTCCGCCCCAATTCCTAGCGCGGGGCGAAAATTGAGGATAGCGCCCCCAGGCATTTTCCACATCCCCTTTTTCGCGGGGGCGGCGCTTGCGCTTGCCTTCGCGTTCTGCCTGCCCGGCGCGCTTTTCGATGCGCCCTACTCCCCCGTCCTGTACGACAGGAACGGCGTTCTTCTCGGCGCGCGGGTGGCCAGGGACGGGCAGTGGCGTTTCGCCCCTGGGGATGCCGTAAACCCGAAATTCGCCGCGGCCATAACCGAGTACGAGGACCGGCGCTTCCAAAGCCACATCGGCGTCGACCCCCTTGCCGTCTGCCGCGCCGCCCTGCAAAACCTGCGCTCGCGCAGGATAGTCTCCGGCGGCTCGACCATCACCATGCAAACCGTCCGCCTGATGCGGGACAGGAGGCAGAGGACCTTTTTTGAAAAGGCCGTGGAAGCGGTGCTGGCCATACGGCTGGAGATGGGCCGCTCGAAGGAGGAGGTGCTTGCCCTGTACGCGGCAAACGCGCCCTTTGGGGCAAACGTCGTGGGCCTGGAGGCCGCGGCCTGGAGGTGGTACGGCCACCCGGCCCGGGACCTTTCCTGGGCCCAGGCCGCGACCCTCGCGGTGCTGCCCAACAGCCCCGCCCTTGTCCATCCGGGCCGGGGCCGCGACACCCTGAGGGAAAAGCGGGACGCCCTTCTTGCCCGCCTGGCCCGGCGCGGGTACTTTGACGATGAAACCCTGGCCCTGGCGCGGGTGGAGCCCCTTCCCGGCGAGCCGCGGCCCCTCCCCATGCTGGCCCCCCACCTTCTTGACAGAATCATCCTTGAGGAGGCCGCCTCCGGCAGGGCCGGAAGCCTTTCGCGCCATGACGTGACGCTTGAGGCGGGACTGCAGGCGCGCGTCTCGGTGGTCCTGGGCAGGCGCTCCCGCGTTTTTGCCGAGGCCGGCATCATGAACGCCGCCTGCCTCCTCCTTGACACGCAGAGCGGCGAGGTCCTCGCCTATGTGGGAAACGCCGCCAGCGCCGAGGCGGCCGATGTGGACATCATCACCTCGCCCCGCAGCTCCGGCAGCCTGCTCAAGCCCTTCCTCCACGCCGCCATGCTCGACTCCGGCCAGCTTATGCCCCAGGGCCTTGTCAGCGACATCCCCACGCGCGTTGGCAGCTACAGCCCGGAAAACAACACGCAAAGCTATACCGGCGCCATTCCCGCGGACCAGGCCCTGGCGAGGTCCCTCAACGTGCCTGCGGTGCGCGCCCTGCGGAATTTCGGCGTCGGCCGTTTCGCGCGGCTTTTGCGCTTGCTTGGGCTTTCCACCCTGTTCCGCTCCGGCGAGGACTACGGCCTGCCCCTTATCCTCGGCGGCGCGGAGGTCACGCTGTGGGACATTGCCGGGCTTTACGCGGGGCTTGCCCGCAGCGCGCTGGATTTCCCCAAAGGGGGAAACAGTTTTTTCCCGCCGAGGTATTTCCCCGCGCGGGAAGGCGGGCCTTCCCCCCCGGACGCTGGGGGGGGTCGAATTTTCCCACCTCAAAATTTGCGACCAGCCCAGGCCCAGGCGGCCCGTTTGGCCGGTTCCGGCCCGCGCGGCACGGCGGAAGAGGCGCGGCCCGTCTCGGCCGGCGCGGCCTGGCTTACCCTGGACGCCCTTACCCACGTCGCGCGGCCCGGCGAGGAGGCGGCCTGGCAGAGTTTCGCAAGCTCGCGGAAAATAGCCTGGAAAACCGGCACCAGTTTCGGCTACCGGGACGCCTGGGCAGTCGGCGTCACCAGCCGCTGGACCCTTGCCGTGTGGGTGGGAAACGCCTCCGGCGAAGGCCGCGCGGAGCTTCGGGGAAGCAACACGGCCGCGCCGCTCCTGTTCGAGGTTTTTTCCTTCCTGGAACCCTCCGAGTGGTTCCCCAAACCCTACAGCGCGCTGCGGGCCGCGCCGGTATGCGCCCTGTCGGGCTTCCCGCCTGGGCCGTACTGCGCCTCCGTCAAATATTCCGACATTCCCGCCGAAGCCCCCCACCACGCCGCCTGCCCCTTCTGCGTGCAGGTCACCCTGAACGAAAAACAGAACCGGCGGCTTGTCCTTTCCGGCGGCGAAAAAGAAAAAACCGTGACGCGGGGCTGGTTTGTCCTGCCTCCCGCCCAGGAGTGGTTTTACCGCAAATGGAACCTGGATTACAAAGCCCTTCCGCCCTCAGCGGGTTCTATCGGGTCTTCCCCGCCCATAGCCCTTTTTACCCCGGAGGAGGCTTCCTTTGTCTATGTTCCCATAGAAATCGACGGCGCCCCGGGAAGCCTCGTGCTTACGGCGGCCCACCGGGATCCCGAGGCCCTTATCCATTGGCACCTGGACGAGTCCTACCTCGGCAGCACCAGCGTCTACCACGAAATCGAAACCCGCCCCGCGCCCGGCCCCCATTTCCTGACCCTGGTGGACGCGCAGGGGAACACGCTGCGCAGGCGCTTTACCGTGCTGGCGGAGGATTAGCCCATGCAGCCTGAAAGCAAAAAAAAGGAGGAAAAAAACAAGCAGCATGAAATTCGCGGTATGCAACGAACTTTTCGGCAGCCTTGACCCCTTCGCCGCCGGAAGAATCGTAAAAGAAGCGGGTTACGGGGGCATCGAGTTTGCCCCCTTCACTTTTTTCGGCGGCTTTTCACCGGGGGAGATCAGCGCGGGCACGAAGGCCATGCGGAAGGTCCTGGACGAAAACGGCCTTGCCTTCGCGGGCTTTCACTGGCTTATGGTGTCTCCCCGGCCCCTTTCCCTGGTCAGCGCGGAAGCCCCGGCCAGAGAGGCCGCGCGGGATCACCTGCTGAGGCTCCTTGACGCCGCGGGGGAACTGGGCGGCGGCAGCCTTATCCTCGGTTCGCCGAAACAGCGGACCCGCCTTCCCGGCCAGAGCCGCGGGGACGCCAAAAACATCCTGAAAGAAAACCTCGCGGAACTGGGCGGCCACGCGCTTTCCCGCAATTCGCGGATCCTCCTTGAGGCCCTTGATCACAATCAGTGCGACGTGGTAAATACCCTTGCGGAGTCGCAGGAACTTATCGCCGCCGCCGCCTCGCCGGGGATTTCCGGCATGTTCGATTTTCACAACGTGGGGGACGAAACCGAAAGCTGGGAAAGCCTTATCCGGTGCCACAGGGACATCATCGGGCACGTCCACATCAACGAGATGGACGGCGGCGTTCCCGGATCGGGGGCTTCCGATTATGTCCCCGCTTTCAGGGCGCTTGGGGACATCGGCTATGCGGGCTGGATAAGCATGGAGATTTTCAACCAGCCGGAAGACCCCGCCCAGTCCATCGGCAGGGCACTTGCCTTCATGCGGAAAAGCGCTTGCGCATAACGAAAAGGGGGAAAGATGAAAAACGAAGGATTGTATTTATCCGGCTTTGCCGACGAGGCAGCCGACGATCCGGCGGGACAGATCCGCGCGCTCAAGGCGCTTGGCTGGACACATCTGGAGGCGCGGAGCATGGACGGCGTTAATATCCACGACATGGACGACAGGGCCTTTGACCAGGCCTGCGCCGCCCTTGAAAAAGCGGGCATACGGATCAACTGCTTCGGCTCCACCATCGCGAACTGGGGTGTCAGCGTGGACTGCGATTTTTCCGGCCTCATGGCCACGGCCCGGCGCGCGCTTTCGCGGATGAAGCGGCTCAAGGCGCCCCTCCTCAGAATCATGAGTTTCGCCGTCCTCTGTGACGAAAAAAAGCGCCCCCTGCCGGATCAGAAGGAGGCGGAGCGTTTCGAGCGGCTGCGGCGGATCTGCGCGCCCTTTCTTGAAGCGGGCATCACCCCGGTGCATGAAAACTGCTTCAACTACGGCGGCATGAGCTGGGAGCACACCCTCAAAATGCTGGACGCGGTTCCCGGCCTGAAGCTGGTCTACGACACGGGCAACCCCGGCCTGACCCCGGACTTCCGCAAACCCTGGCCCTATCCCAACCAAAACAGCCTTGAAGCGTGGGAACACCTCAAAGCCCATGTGGTCCACATACACATCAAGGACGGCCGGCGCGACCCGCAGACCGGCGGGGAAAGCTATTTCTTTCCCGGCGAGGGCGATTGCGAGCTAAAAAAAATACTGGCCGATGCCCTGGCCTCCGGCTATTCCGGCGGCTTTACCATAGAGCCCCACATGGCATCGGTTTTCCATGACCCTTCGATACGCTCCAGCCCGCAGCAGCGGTTTGAGAATTTCGTGGAATACGGCAGGCGGACCGAAGAGCTTTTCCGCAGCCTGGGATGCACCGTCAGGGGCGGCGCGGTATACCCCGTGCCCCTTTCGCGGCATACGGGCCTGCCATAACCATACGCGCGTACCATGGGTTTTAAGGACAAGCCCTTCATGAACGCCCCGATAAACACTGCCAACAGTGCCTGTTCCAAAACCCTGTTTAAGGAGGGGGAAGCCTCCCCCACGCTCCAGCCCTGCGGTCTTCCGCTACCCAGGACGCATGGGCGAGCAACGAGCGAAGCGAGTGACCAGCCCCCTCTACGGGGGTTTGCCACCCCCGTAACGCCCCCGGATCACCGCAAGGAGGACATCCCCTGGGTTTTGGAACAGTTTCAAGTATCAATAACTCACCTTACGCGGAAGAATACAGAAAAACGCCGACCACACACGCCGAAACAAACGCACGCCCATCAGGGCGTGTCTTTGCCCACCCGGCAACAGGGCGAGAGGCCAAAAACGGTTCTGTCGTATATAAAGGTGACAGGCCGACAATATGGAAAAACACAGACTTTTTGATCGGGATTCCCCATCTTTTGTCCGTGTCGTCCGTGGTAAATTTTCTCCGTGCGTAACATGCCTCAATAAATGCAAAAATATAAGTTTTTTCTGCAAAAAAACCGTTTGCCGTTATGGTATCCTCAAATAATCTTTACGAAAAGGAGAATATCATGAAAAAAAGAATTGTGCGCACTATTGTTGCGGCGCTTGTGCTTTTACTTGCGGCGTGCGGGAGCGGGAACCCTTCATCCCCGGCGGCGGCCAAGGAAGAGGCACCCACGGTTGAGTTAAAGCTCTCCCATTCCCAGAACGAAACCGCTCCGGTTACCCGCGGCCTTATGGAACTATCAAAAAAACTAGCCGAAAAATCAGGCGGCCGTTTCAAGGCGCAGGTTTTTCCAAGCGGAATGCTGGGAGACACCCAGGAAATGGTGGCCCAGGCACTGTCCGGGTCGAATATCGGCTTTATGACGGATGCCGGCAGGTTCTCCAACTTTTTGCCGGAAATCGGCATCCTGAACGCCCCGTATCTTTTTGAGACCTACGAAGAAGGCAATGCCATCGTGCAGAGCGATTTGTTCAAGGCAATGACCGATAAGCTGCTGCAGCAGGGCTACCGCGTTTTGTCCTTTAACTGGTTTGAAGGCGGACGGCATTTTGTCACCACAAAAGAAGTCAAATCCATGAAGGATATCAAGAATCTGAAAATCCGTACCGGTGCCACGCCCGAATGGGTCGCGACGCTCAAAGCCTTCGGCTGTCTGCCGACCGCGTTGCCGCAGAGCGAGGTGTATTCGGGCATCCAGTCGAAAGTTGTAGACGGCGCCGACCAGCAGATCATTACCGTGTACGGCATGAAACTCTACGAAATCGCCCCGTACTATATTCTTACCAACCATTATCAGTTAATGCTGGGCCTGTGCGTAAGCGACAAATGGTTTTCCGGCCTGCCGCAGGATATGGGGCAGCTTTTGATCGCGGAAAGTTTTGCCGCCGGCGAATACGCTTCGCAGCTTACGCTGAACGATGTGGATAAAATGATGCAGGAAATGGTGCAAAAGGGCCTAAAGGTATATACGCCGGACCTGGCAGAGTGGAGGGCCGCCGCCCAGAAGGT
>JAISXE010000368.1 GCA_031270615.1 Spirochaetia bacterium | reverse complement strand
AAATACGACCAGCCGGGCTATCCGCTCCAATCTTTTGGCTGCGCCAAAAGGATTTCCGCTTCTATCCCTTGTGCCCCACGGGCTTTTTGCGCTTCGCGCCCCTCCAATCCCTTGCGCGGCCAGGGGCGTATATGGCGTTAAGAAAACCACTGGCCTCGCAGACAGGCACAGACAGAAGCCCCGTGCGGCAGCGGCGGCATCCCTCGATACGCATTTGTCTGTGCCGTCCGTGCTTGTCTTGCACCGGCAAAAACCGCTTTTAGGGCTGCGGGTTGGGCAAAACGAGGGGGCCGTGGAAGAAAGGCCGGAAACGGGAAAGATATTGGTGGACCCTGACACCCTATCCGCCGCGCAAGGGGCTGGTCGCAATTTTCTTAAAAGGCCGTACAAGCAGGTCGTGGGCGTAGCCCCGCGTTGGTAGCGCAAAACGGTCTGCCGCCCATGCAACCTGGCAAGCACGAGGAATTGGAGCGGAAAGCCCGGTTTGCGGCGTTTTACGCCGCAAATGCGCCCAAATCCTAAATCGAAGTAAAGCGGGCCGTTTTTGTCCGCGGGGGCGGCGGGTTCCTGTTTCCTTCCGCGCAAGGCGGGGTTAGAAATTCAGTTTGTAGCGGAAGAACACCGACAGGCTCAGGTAATTCCAGGGGTCCTCGCGCAGGGCTTCAAAACCGGAGGGCTGCGGGCTGAGGGCTTTGGCCACTTCCGCGGCCAGGCCGGCGCGGAGGTCGGGTTTGTCCAGGGCGGCGGAGATTTTTCCCGAAAGCCGTAAATCCGGCGACCACTCCCCTTTCACGCGCAGGGCAAAGTCCCAGTCCTTGGGGGAATACCCGGCCCGCAGGGCAAGGCGGCGGCGCTTCATGAGGGCTTCCTCCCAGCCGGCGGAATACTCCGCGCCCAGGCTCCCCCCGCCTGTTTTGTAGAGAACCGACGCGCTGAGGCTCCGCTCCCTGCCGCGCCGGCCGTCGGAATCGGTTTCCGTTTTTCCTTCCCCGCCCATCCTGAGCGACAGCCTTTTCGTCCGGTACTCCGCGCCTCCCGACAGGCGGCGACTTTCGGGCCTTCGCGCGAGCGTGGGTTTGTAAACCTGGTAGAGCTCCCGCGAAGCGCCGATATACGGGACAAAGGTTCCCCGGGGGAACAGCTTCAGAGACGCGGAGCGGCTCGCGAGATAGGTGGGATACTTCCCGGAGGGGCTTACATAGTCCTTGTCCGCGGCGCCGTGCAGAAGGCGGATGTCCCAGGTTTTGTCCGTGTGGGAGGCGAACAGCGTGTAATAGGCCGCGGGCGCCACCCTCTCCCCAAAGCCCAGCGCGGAGGACAGCCCGGCGCGGGTAACGCCGCCGCTGAAACGGTCGAAGGGTATCTGCCCCCGAAACGCCGCGTGATAGACTTCCCCGCCGGGGAAAAGCGGTTTTTCCGGGAACCAGTCGTCCGAGTCCAGGCGGCCGGGCGGCCGGGAAAGCATGAGGAGGCCGGAAAGAAGCGGCCCCCGCTTTCCCTTGAAAAAATTGACGGAAGCCGCCGCGTGGCCCACATCCTCCCCGTCGGTATAGGCCCCCAGGGCCGCGTAGTCCCCAGGCAGCCCAAGCCACAGCCCCTTGCGCGTGGAACGCGGCGAGGCCGTGTTCAGGCTGAGGCGGGAGCTTTCCGCGAAAACCGGGCTTCCCGCCGAGTAGCCGAGGGGGGAAAATATTTCCCGGAAAAGCCCCTCGGTTTTCAGCGGGCCGGCGGTCAGCCAGGGCGAATCAAAACCGGCTGCCGCATAATCCTTTTCGGGTTCGTCAAAGTCTTTCAGCGACACAAAGAGCAGCCGGTAATCGTCATACTGCGCAAAAAGGCGGTTTGCCAGATACGCGGGCGAAGCGGCGGAAGAGGAAATTTCCGCCGAAACGGGGTTTTCTCCCAAAAGATACTGCGCGCGCAGCGGGTCCGGGAAAACAAGCGCCGCCCAGGCCCAGAGGACAAACGCCTTGGAAAAGCCAGTGATTGAAAATTTTCCGAAAATAGTGAAGAATGTTTTTATGAAAGAGCAAATTCTCGCTTTGTGGAATACGCACGGCGATTCCATCACCGCTCTGGGCGGCAAAATTCTCTTCGCTTTTCTGGTGGCCCTGGGGGGCAGGGTGCTCATACATATCGCGGGCGCGCTGATCCGCCGCGCGACATCCAGAATACCCCTGTTTGACGAAACTTTCGCGTCAATGTTTCGGATTGTCATTTCCTACACAATCCTCATTGTTTGCATCATCATGATTCTTGACTCCTTCGGCGTGAACACCGCAAGCCTCATCGCCCTCCTGGGCGCGGCGGGCGTGGCCGTGGGCCTTGCCCTGAAAGACACCCTGAGCAACATCGCCTCGGGCATCATCCTCCTGCTTCTGCGATCCTACCGCAAGGGCGACTACATCGAGTTCGGCGCCTGCGCGGGAACGGTGAGGGACATGGACCTGTTTACCACAAGCCTTGAAACCCCGGACGGCATCTTTATCTCCGCGCCCAACTCCTCAATCTGGGGCCTTCCCCTCAAGAATTACAGCCGCAACCGGCGGCGGCGCATGGATATTTCCATAGGCATCTCCTATAGCGATTCCATCGACACGGCTTTTAAGCTCATGCGCCAAATCGCCGCGGAAGAAAAACGTTTTCTGCCCGATCCCGCCCCGCAGATTATGGTACAGTCCCTGGGCGAAAGCTCGGTCAACATCACGCTGCGCGCGTGGGCGCATGCCGATGACTACTGGCCCGCGTATTGGGATCTGATGCGCGGCCTGAAGGACAGGACCCTGGCCGCGGGCCTCACTATCCCCTTCCCCCAGCAGGACGTCCATATTGTCGCCGAACCACAGCCACACAACCCGGAACCCACCGGAAACCTCATCGACGACCCGCGGCGGTAAAGCCCTAAAACGGCCTGCGGGAAAACCCGTCCAGCGAGCAGAGCAGTTTCAGGTAATCGGCTTCGTCCAGGAAGGCTTTTTGCTCTTCCAGCCAGGACCTGATATCGTCGGCGGCCATTTTCGCGGCTGCGGGGAAACGGGAAGCGCGTATGCGGAAAACCTCCCCGCCCGGGGAAAGCGCCACAAGCGGGTCGTCGGGCATGGCGGCGCTTGCCTCTTCCCTCCCCGCCTCGGCTTCAAGTTCCTCGCGGGAGGAAGGCAGGGATCTGTTTTCCTGGTGCTGGGCGACGTGGGTCAGCTCGTGCGCCAGGAGTTTCCTGCCCTCCTCGCTTGAGGGGTTCCATGCCCCTGCGCGGAAATAAATATCCGCCGCGAGGGTCAGGGCCACGGCGTTGTGGCTTCGCGCGAACCCATCGGCAAAAGCCCCGGTGTGGAGGGTGGCGAAGCGCAGGTCCCGGCCATGCTCCAGGCGGAAGCCCTGTATGCTGACGGTCTCCAGGGGAAAAACGCGGTCGTCCTTCGGGAGGGGCCTTGGGGGTTTTTTTGCGGGGGCTTCAAAGGCCTTCATTCAGGGCCTCCTTTATAAGCCGGCCGAATTTGTCATTCATGCGCTGTATCGCGAAGGTGTCCGCTTCCAGGGGAGTGCCTGCGGCTTCATCCGCGCGCTCCATGCCGTGGCTTGCGCGGAGCGCAAGGAGAGGCTGCCTTTCCCGCGCCAGCAGGGCCTTGTCCCGCTCGTAATTTGCCTCAATGCGGCGAAGGCGCTCAAGTTCGGCCTCGTTCTGGCGGGATGGCGGCGCGGAAGCCGGAAAAGCCCCCACACCAGCCCCCGCAGGGGAGGCGCGGGACACAGGCCCGGCGGGAATGTCCCACACGCGCGGGTGGGCGACTATGGCGGAAACAGAGGGCCGCGGCCCGGACGCCGCCGCCAAAGGCGCGGGGCCGCCGCCTTTCGGGAACGAAAGCGGCACTGTGGGCATGGACGCGGCGGCCCTGCCCGGCGGAAGCGGTTTCGGTTTCAGGTTCGGGTTCAGGCTCCCGGAGGCGGATACAGGCCCGCCGGAAACAAGGGCCGCCGCAGGGGCCTGCCCTCCTTTCCGGGATTCGGCCGCGTCCCCGTGCATTCCCGGTGAACCGCCGCGGCCTTTCAAGCCCAGGGGGGCAAAGCCCTCCGCAGGCCCAGGCGGCAGCAGGGCTTCGGGGAAACACCGGGGCACGCCGCGTTTCAGGGGCAGCTTCCATTCCCCGCTGCGGTATACGGGAACAAGGCGGCGGATGCCGCTGTCCCAGCGCGGGTTTCGCGGCATAGGCCGGTTTGGCAAAACCCCGGCGGCCTCCGGGCCGGTAAAGACAAAACCCCCGTATCCGTTTTCATTCCCTCCGAGAATTCCTTGGATGTCTTCGCGGAGCGCGGCAAGGCTTTTTCCCGCGTTCCGCGCGAGGGCCGCTTCCACCGCGGCGCTGAGGGCCAAAAACCCCTCAGGCGGAATATCTTCCCGCAGGCGGATGCCGTGCAGAAATTCTTCGGCCTTCTCCGAGGCACCGGCAGGGTAGCCGTATTTTTCGCGCAAAACCCCGGCGGTAAAGCCTTTTTCGCCGAGGGAAACGCCCGGCCCCGCGCCGCGCCGTGGCGGCGCGCCTTCGTTCAAAGCAGGCGGCAAAGCGGAACCTCCGTTTGCCGAAGCCCCCGGCATCTGCGCCCCGGCCACGGCGGCACTACGCGGGCCAAGGGCCAGGGAAATTTCCCCGCCGAGCTTTCCGTCCTCCGGCCCGGCCACGGCAAAAGGGCCTTCCCGCCTCGCGGCCCCACTCCCCGCCCGCGCCCCGCCGCCTTCCGGCGGACTCCCCGCAGGCAAAGCATCCGCAGGGACGCTTTGCCGCTGGGAAAAACGCGGCGCGCCTTCGCCCAAACCCGGCGGCAAGGCTGCGGCGGGCCCAATGGGCGCGGCAGGCGTATCAGGGGCCATGCCAAACGCGGCGGCCGCGCCGGGCTTATCGGGGGCGTTTTGTTTCCCGCCCGCGGCGGCAATGCCCGAACCGGGGTCTTTGGGCTTCCGGCTTCCGGGTTTTTGCTTCCCGCCGGAACCCCGGCCCCTGCCAATCCGCGCAAAAAGGCCGGCTGCCTCGCTCAGGACAAGCGCGGGGGAAACAAAGTCTTTCAGCACGGCGCGGTAGGCCGCCGCCG
>JAISXE010000343.1 GCA_031270615.1 Spirochaetia bacterium | reverse complement strand
GCAGGAACACGGTGCCCCGCTGCTTGCCGGAAAGCAGGTCGGCAAAAGCCGAGGGGCAGCCTCGGGTGATGACGGTGGCGATGCCGTACTTGGCCGCGAACGCCGCGGCGTCGAGTTTGGTGGCGATGCCGCCGGTGCCGAAACCGCTTTTGCCGCTTGTGTCTATCGTTTTGCTCACCTCGGCAATATCCTTTACTTCGCCGATAAAGCGGGCGTCGGGGAAAAGATGCGGGTTTTTGTCGTACAAACCGTCAATGTCGCTGAACAGCACGAGCAGGTCGGCGCTCCAGAGCACGGCCGATTGGGCCGCGAGGCTGTCGTTGTCGCCGATTTTGATTTCGTCGACCGAAACGGTGTCGTTTTCGTTGATTATGGGAATAATCCCTTCGTCAACAAGGGTAAAAAGCGTGTTCCTCATGTTGAGGGTACGGATCGGATCGCCAAAGTCCTCCCGGGTAAGGAGGATTTGCGCGACATCGATGCCGCGCGGGGCAAAAGAAAGCTGCCAGGCCTGCATGAGTTTGACTTGGCCGACAGCGCATAAGGCCTGGCGGTAGTGTATGTCGCGTTTGCGCTCCCATTTGTGCATGGTCGAAAGGCCGGCCGCCTGGGCGCCTGAGGAAACGATGACGATTTCCTTGCCGCTTTTTTTAAATTCGGCGATGGCGGAGGCGAATGAGGCAAGGAGCGCGGCGTCAATACGGCCGGTGGCGTCCGCCAATGTGCTTGACCCGAATTTTATGACAATTTTCCGGGAATCGTTAAGGGCCTGTGCTGTCATGCATATTCCTTACACTATTTTTTTACTGCGGTCAAGCGTTTTCAGGGCCAGCTCATTTAAACTTTTTACTCCCGCACCTTGTGCGGGAAGAATAAGAGAAACCACAGACCACGCGGAAAATACGGACAAACTCAAGGAGCAGACTGGGAAATGTTATGCGAAAGGCGCGATTCCCTTTTTTGTTTCTTTTTGCCGTCAGTGCCGTCCGTGTAGTCCGTGGTTCAGTTCTTCCCGCGTTCGTTTATGCGCGCTGGCCCTGCAAGCGTTTTTGAGTCGCCCGTGCGGCCGGGGGCGTTGCGGGGGCGGAAGAGCGGCTGGCCCGTCGCCCCCCCAGAGGGGGTAGCGGCAGACCCCGCAGGGGCGAAGCCCCGAGGAGGCTGCCGCGCAGGGGGAGGCTTCCCCCCCTTTGAAAAAAGAATCAGTTTTCAGGCGGAAGCTCAAGGCTTTCGCGCTTCGAGGGGAAGAGCAGCGAAAGGCCGACGAACACGATGAGCGAGGCGATTGCGCCCACGGCGGAGGATTTTTTCCAGTACAGGCCGATGACGTAGGGGAAGAAGGAGCCGCGGCCCGCAGGGTAAAACAGAACATCAGCAGTTTTCCAATTGCATTTTTATCATACAAGCAGCCGGGGCCGCCCCCAAAGGCACCCCCTTCCCCCGCCCCGCCCCTTTGCTGTACATTCTTAGCACTGCCAACAAGCCAACTCGTTGGCAGTGCATTTTGGGAGGGAAGCTGTTTGGAAACCGGGGTTTCCAAACAACCCTATTTGAAAAAAACAAGGAGAACGCATGGCGGACGCAAACGAAAAAACACAGGGGCAGCTTCTTTCCGAAAAGCTGTCGTTCAAAATAAAAAACGTGTGGGAGACGGCGGGGGAAAAGGAAATCGCCCAGGCCTGCGGCTTTGCCGAGGAGTACAAGCGTTTCCTTGACCTGGGCAAAACCGAAAGGGAATTCACGGGGCTGTGCCTCCAGGCGCTGCGGGAGGAGGGCTTTGCCCCGATTGAGGAAGCCCTGGACCGGGGCGGGGTTTTGAAACCCGGGGACAGGGTGTACCGGAACCTCCGGGACAAGGCCCTGTTATGCGCAATCATCGGGGAGCGCCCCCTGCGGGACGGCCTTGCCATCGCGGGCGCGCATGTGGACTCGCCCCGCATCGATTTGAAAACGAACCCGCTGTACGAGGATTCGGGCTTCGCGCTCTTTGACACGCACTACTACGGCGGCATCAAGCACTACCAGTGGACGGCCATTCCCCTGGCAATGCACGGCGTGGTTGTCGGCCGGGACGGGCAGAAAAAAAACCTCTGCGTCGGGGAGGACGCCGGGGACCCGGTGTTCACCATCAGCGATCTCCTGCCGCACCTGGCGCAGGAGCAGATGGAGAAAAAAGCCTCCGATTTCCTGGGCGGGGAGGAGCTTGACATCCTGGCCGGCTCGCGGCCCTACCGGGACGAGAAGGCGGAGGAGAAAGTCAAACTGACGGTCCTGCAAATCCTCAACGAAACCTGCGGCATGACGGAGGAGGACTTCGCCTCGGCGGAAATCGAGTTCGTACCCGCGTTCAAAGCCCGGGACGTGGGCCTGGACCGCAGCATGATCGGCGCCTATGGGCACGACGACCGCTCCTGCGCCTACGCGGCCTTCTTCGCGGCCCTCAGGTGCGCCCCCCCCGGCAGCGCGCCGGAAAAAACCATCGTCTGCTTTTTAAGCGACAAAGAGGAAGTCGGCTCCATGGGCAACACAGGCGCCGAGTCCCGCGCCCTGGAAAATTTCCTCGCCTACCTTGGGCGGCTTGCCGGAGGCACCGGTTTTTCCCCCGAGGACCTCCGCCGCGCCCTGGAAAAATCCTCCATGCTGTCAGCCGACGTGAACGCCGCCTACGACCCCAACTTCGCCCAGGTGTACGACAAAAAAACGGCGTCCTGGTTCGGCAAAGGCATGGCCCTGTCCAAGTACACGGGCCGCCGGGGCAAACTGGGCGGCAGCGAGGCCAACGCCGAGTTCTGCCGCAGGGTGCAGGCGATCCTCGACAGAAACGGCGTGCGCTGGCAGTACGGGAACCTGGGCAAAGTTGACAAAGGCGGAGGCGGCACCATCGCCCTGTACGCGGCGAACCTCGGCATGGACGTGCTCGACTGCGGCATCCCGGTCCTCTCGATGCATTCCCCCTTCGAGGTCATCAGCAAAATCGACCTGTACACGACCTACCGCGGCTACCTCGCCTTTTTGAAAGAAGCCTGAGAATGAGGAATTTTAAGAGTGAAAAGGAGAATTTGGGCGCGTGGCGGCGGACCGCCACCGGGCTTTCCGGGGCTACGCTATCGCTCCGGCCCCGCCGGGATGCATGGGCAAGCAGTATTTTGTGCCCGCGCAGCGGCCACAAAATACGACCAGCCCCGCAGGCGTGGCTTGCTTCGCAACCCCTCCAATCCCTCGCGCAGCCCCCCCAAACGCCCTGTTGCCTGCAAGGCGGACACGCTTTCGCGTGCCGCATAACGGCGTCCCGCGCGGGGAAACAAGCGCCCGCGGCGGCCGCCGCGTTTACAGCGCCGCCACGTCCTTTACCGGCAGCGACAGAATATCGGCTATGTCCTCATCGGAGGTTCCCCTGGCTTTCAGCTTCCGCGCGCTTTCCAGTTTGTCGCCGTAGGCTTTTTTATCGGCCTCCGCCCGGGTTTTCTCACTGGCTTCCTTCCGTATAACCTCCCGCTCTTCAAGCATGCCCGCTATAAGCTGGTCGAACATCCGGTTTTCCTCCTTCTTCTCTATCGTGTCGGTGACGGCGGCTATCCTCTCCTCCGCCACGCCCAGCCTGTCCAGCAGCGCCGCCAGAACGCCTGTTATCAGTTTACGCAAATTTGCGGGAATGTTCAATGTTGCCGCATATTCCCTAAGAAGTTTTTCCAGTGCCGCGCTTCCCCCCTGCTTCGGCAGTTTGTCGGCGGCCAGGATCACCGACAGGGTGTCCCGGAAGCGGGTGATCTCCTGCATCGAATAGCGGTTTAAGTCCACCAGCTCGTACTCGAAGCTGGGGATGTACTTGCCGAAGACCTCCCCCATCCGCGTCCTGCCCGCGAAGTTCCTTTCGGCGGTCCAGGCCCCCTTCCCATCGTAGAACACGATGGGAAGGACCGGCGGATAGCGGAAGTCCCTCGTGCGGATCAGGCCGGGGCGCGTCTCCTCCGCGTCCTTTTCGTAGTGGTCAAGAACCAGGCAGATGTACTGCAGCATCTTGAAGCTCTGGCGGTGGTTGACCTTCGACTCGTGTTCCAGAATCGTTATAACGAAAAGCGGGTCTTCTCCCCCAAGACTGACCCGCTTAACAGTGTCGGAGTCGCGCCCCTCCTGGGACAGGGGCAGGTGGCGCGCACTCACATCCTCAACGTCCTCCGGCCTGATGTTTTTGAGGATGTCTATGGGGATGAAATCGCGCAGGAATTCGACGAACAGCTCGTGGTTCCCGAAAATGAGTTTGAAGATGTTGTCTTTGACGTTGCGGACATGCATAAAGGGTTCCTCCTTCTACCTATTAATTACCGAAAAAACGTGGGTTTGCTTGAACAAAGGGGAGGAAAAAACGAAAAAAAATGAAATTTTTTTGTTTCAGGCTGTTTTTGGGGCGAAAATCCGTGAAACCAGCAATTCTTTGTAGTCCCATGGCGCGTTGCATAAAAACTCGCGTGCCGCATAACGGCGTCCCGCGAGGACGAAGAAACCACGGACGGCACGGACGAAGAAACCACTGACCCACACGGACTGCGCACGCCGAAATAAACGCACGCCCATCAGGGCGTGTCTTTGCCCACCCGGCAGCTGGGCGAGAGGCCCAAAAACGGCTCTGTCGTATATAAAGGCGACAGGCCGACAAAGACAGACAAAAAACCGGGGTTTCTAAACAACTCTATTGAAAAAAAATCCGTCCGGGTGGGCCGTGCCGTGTGGTCAGTGAGGTCTGTGGTTTCTCTTATTCTGTTGTGCAAGGCGGGGAATTATTTGGGGATAGGCTCTAAGAAACCACGGACCCACACGGGCAGGAAGAGAGAATGAGGGATGCTGTCGCGCTTGCCGCCTTTTGGGAAAAACGGTAAACTGAAAAACCTTCGTGCGGGATGCTTTATTGGAGGAAGGGCGCATGTATGGCATGAATACGCGGGTATGCACAAGTATGTGCGACGGGCAGGGGCGTTTAAGCCTTGTGGCCGCG
>JAISXE010000239.1 GCA_031270615.1 Spirochaetia bacterium | reverse complement strand
CTGATAGTAGCATATCCCGGTTTCCGGTTTTCCGCTTCAAAACGGAAGCCTCCGCCGGGAGCCGCGGCAAAGGACATTTTCTTTTCCCGCACTACACGCTTTCCCGCATTTTATGAAATCCCTTTACAAGGGTCTGCGTATTTTTCAAACCAATCACCTGAAATCTTAATACCCCGCTGTTTTAAATCCAAGTATATAGTATTGGTCTGTCATATAACGCCATACCAATAATTTATTTACTCAAATTCTTTGAATTTTATGAAAATACTTAAAAACTTTCCCCCCCCTGTCATTTTATGACAGACCACAAAGCGTATAATTACGCAGGGAGAGAGGAGGGCTATGACAAAAAAAGCGCGATTCATTGAAAAATTCGATACTTTATCCGAAAGCCAGAAAAAGGAAGCCATTGAGTTTTTTACAAAATATCCGAATTACGAAAAACACATAGACTGGAACAATGCCGCTTTAACCTATCAGGATTTCCAAAAAGTGTTTTCCCGGGCTAACAGTTCGCTGCGGAGCATAAAGCGAAAAGCAAAAACCAACCTGCGCCTTTTATTCGAAAACTACAACTGCGAAATTCTCCGCCAAACGGATGATTTTTCAATCGTTGTTCCCCTTGATTGGCAATGCGCGGTGTTTTTTAATTCTTTTGGCTGCGGCGGCGCGGGCGCCCGTTGGTGTATCGGAGACAAAGACGATCCGTCGCACTGGAACTGCTGTTTGTCGGAGAAAAATATCTATTCAAAAAGGAATTATAGGTTTTTACTCCCCGCCTCCATTCCTGAAATCCGACCGGGACAGCGCCTGGTACACAAAGGGGAGTATGACCTGGCCATAGCGGACTACACCCAGGCCCTGCGGCTTAATCCCAATTTGTCCCAGACGCGGAACAACCTTGAAGCACTGCGGCAGATGGGGTACTGAGCGGTGGCTACTGGTATAACCTCCGGTCAGCCCCTGGGCGCGCCAGGGATTGGAGCGGAAATCCTTTTTTACCGCGCGGCGGTAAAAAAGATTGCAGCGGAAAGCCCGGCCCCCGCGCCTGCGGGCGCGGGGGAGGCGCCAATATGTCCGGAAAAATTGCAGGGCTAACATGGCTGACAAAAACCTTGACAAGGCCCAAAACCGGGAGTACGCTATCCAAGCACTATAGTCCGCCGGGGAGAAGCGTGAAACGCAGGGAAATTTTGAAAGAACAGATTATACGCGCGGTGCCGTCCATTTCTGCGGAAAGGGCGGAAATCGTAACCGAATACTGCAAACACGCCGGAAGCGGCGCGGTGCTGCCGGGGCGCGCCCGCATGCTGGAAAAATTCCTGGACGCGAAAAGCATTTATATCCTTGATGGCGAGCTGATTGTGGGCAACCAAAGCATCAGGCCGCGCGCCGCGGAAGTGTACCCCGAATTCTCCGTGGACTGGGTTCTTGAGGAGCTGGACGATTTTGCCCTGCGGGATTCCGATGTTTTCCAGATTGACGAAGAAACGAAAACCCGCCTGCGGGCCTGCCTGCCCTGGTGGCGCGGCCGCAGCGTGCGGGACGCCGCGGTGGAGCGCATGGAACCCGAAGCCCTCGCGGCGCATACGGAGCTTGTCTACATCCTTACCTCCCTGGGCAGCGGCATCGGCCATGTGAGCATCGATTACGAGGCCTGCCTGCGGCGCGGGCTGCGCGCCATCATGGGGGAGGCGGAGCAGCGGGAGGCCGCGCTTGCGGGAAGCGGCCCGGAGGACGAAAAGCGCCGCGGCTTCTACGCCGCCGCGAAAATCGTGTGCGGGGCCGTGGTAAAATACGCGCGGCGCTTTTCCGCCCTGGCGGAAAAGATGGCCGCCGAGGAGCGGGACCCCGGGCGCAGGCGGGAGCTTGGGGAAATCGCCCGCGTGTGCCGCAAGGTTCCTGAGTGCCCGGCGGAAACCTACCACGAGGCGCTGCAGTCGTTCTGGTTTGCCCACCTTGTTTTGCAGATTGAATCCAACGGCCACAGCGTTTCCCCCGGCCGCTTCGACCAGTACATGTTCCCTTTTTACGCGGCCGACCTGCGGGAAGGGCGGCTGACGCGGGAAGCGGCAAAGGAGATCACGGCAAACCTTTGGATCAAACTGAACGAAATCATCAAGCTGCGGGACAGGACCGGCTCCAAGGCCTTCGGCGGCTATCCCATGTTCCAGAATCTTATTGTCGGCGGGGTGGACGCGGACGGCAGGGACTGCACAAACGACTTGAGTTTTTTGTGCATGGAAGTGACGCGGGAACTCAGGCTGCCGCAGCCCTCGCTTTCGGTGCGCTGGCACGGGGGCGCGCCCAAAGCGTTTATGCGCGCTGCGGCGGAGGTCGTGCGCGCCGGAACCGGCATGCCGGCGTTTTTCAACGACGAGGTTATTGTCCCCATGCTGGAAGGCATGGGCTACACGCGGAAAGAGGCGCGCGATTACGCGGAGGTGGGCTGCGTGGAACCCCAGGCGCCGGGAACAACCGAAGGCTACTACCCTTCGGGCTTTTTGAACCTGGGCAAGGTTCTGGAGCTTACCCTGAACAACGGTGCCAACCCTGTTTCGGGAAACCTCCTGGGCCCGCAAACCGGAAGCGCCTTTGAGACCTTCGAGGATTTTT
This sequence comes from Spirochaetia bacterium, assembly GCA_031270615.1. GTDB lineage: Bacteria > Spirochaetota > Spirochaetia > DTKZ01 > DTKZ01 > JAISAF01. The sequence continues at coordinate 4,212 of JAISXE010000239.1, read as the reverse complement.
ACGCCGCCTTCAAAAAACAGCTTGCCTGTTTCTGCCGCCGCATGGCGGGCGCCATTGACGTCATTGACGCGGCAAACGGCTTGCTTGCCCCCGTGCCCTTCTGCTCCTGTTTTGTGGCGGACTGTCTCGGGCGCGGCCTTGACATACGGCAGGGAGGGGCGCGGTATAATTTTTCCTCGCCCAACGCGGTGGCAATCGCCAACGCCGCGGACGCCCTGGCGGTGCTGCGGGGCGCGGTTTTCCGCGACAGGATCATCAGTTACGAAGATCTGCGGCAGCTCCTTCTGCGGGATTTTGAAGGCGGCGAGGCCCTGCGGCAGAGGTTTTTGAATGCGTATCCCAAATACGGAAACGATATTGACGAGGTGGATTTTTTTGTCCGCGACATCGCGGATGAGCTTTCCAGAATCTTTTCGGCCATTCCCAACGCCAGGGGCGGGCGCTTTCAGGTGGGCCTGCAAAGCATCTCCGCGCACGCGCTTTTTGTGAATTCCATCGGTGCCACTCCTGACGGCAGAAAGATGGCGATGCTGCTTGCCGACGGGGGCTGCTCGCCCGCGCAGGGCAGGGACACGCGGGGGCCCACGGCGGTGATGCGCTCGGTCGCGAAGATCGACCACTCGGCCATCCCCAACGGTACCCTGCTGAACATCAAGCTGCATCCCAATCTTGTGGAAGGCGAAAAAGGAAAGGAAAGCCTCATCGCGCTGGTGGAGTCCTTCTTTTTGATGAAGGGCCAGCACGTCCAGTTCAACGTTGTCGGCGCGGAAACTCTGCGCAAAGCCCAGGAGGAGCCGGAGTCTTTCCGGGACCTTGTGGTGCGGGTGGCGGGTTTCAGCGTGTACTTCACGGCAATCGACAAAATTTTGCAGGAAGACATTATCCGCAGAACGCAGCAGGCTGTCTTTTAGGTCATTCGCTTTGTAGAAAGCGCAAAAAAAAATAGATGTAAGGAGGAAAAAAAGTATGAAGAAGTTCGTAGTGTGCGTGTTCGCGCTCGTCCTGGTTGGACTAGCCGCCTGGGCCGGAGGTTCGGGAGAGGCTGCGGGAGGAACGTCCGGCAGCAAGGTCATTGACATGAGGTTTGCCACGAGCCAGCCGCCAACGGGAGGCTATTTGGGCGATTCGCCGCAGAAGTTCGGCGAATATATGGCGGAGGCCTCCAAAGGCGTCATCAAGCTGACGGTTCACCATTCCGGATCCTTGAGCGCCAACGAAAGGGAGCTTTTTGAAATGGCCCAGGCCGGCACCGTGGATTTCGCCACGGGCGGCACGCCCTATGTCATCGGCTGGTCGCCCTCGCTCAAGGTGATGGACCTTCCCTACCTGTTCGAGGACGTGGAGCATATCCGCAAAGTAACCCAGGGGCCTGTGGCGAAAATCATCAACGAGGAGTGCAACCAAAACGGCGTGGAGATCCTCGGCTACGTTCTGTGCGGCTTCCGCAGCATCTTTACAGCCAAAAAACAGGTGGCGAGCCTGGAGGACCTGAAGGGCATGAAAATCCGCTGCCAGGAAAGCCCTGTGTATATCGAAATGTTCAAAGCCCTGGGCATGCTGCCCACCCCGATGCCCGCCTCCGAACTGTATACATCCCTCCAGACCGGCGTTGTGGACGCGGGGGAGAATGATCCGGCCAGCGTCGTCAGTTGGGGCTGGGTGGACGTTATCAAATGCTATCTGCTGGACAAGCACAGCGTCACCTGCAACCTCGTCGCCATGAACAAGGCGAAACTTGACGCGCTTCCCGCCGATTTGCAGAAAGCCGTCCATGACTCCGCGAAAAAGATGATAGACTACCAGTTTGCCTACATCGAAGGCGCATGGGCCGACAGCCTGAACAAAATCAAGGCGAAGGGCGTTGCCGTTGTGGAGCTGCCCAGCCTGAAACCTTTCCAGGACAAGGTGGGTTTCCTTGCCGACCAGTATGACAAGGAACTCGGCAAAAACCTTGTGAAGATGGTGCGGGACGCCGCGAAAAAATAGTTTTTTTAAGGACAATCCGCCCTTCCCCAAAAAGCGGGAGGCGGATTTTCTGCACAGCGCTGAACTTTCAGGCGGCCGCTCTTTGCCGAAGGCAGGCCGCCTGTGTTTAATCGGAGGAATTTTTATGGCGAAACCATCGCTTCTTTACAGGTTTTATCTTGGCTACAACAAGGCCGCGGAGGTCCTGTCCGTCATCCTTTTGGTTGCCACCACAATTATCGTGTTTATTGCTGTCGGCGCCCGCTACATTTTCAGAATGCCCTTTGAATGGTCGGAGGAATTCGCCCGCTACGGCTTTATCTGGATTTGCTTTTTGGGCTTCGCCCTGGCGGAAAAAAGCGGCGACCATTTCCGGATTACCTATTTTTCCGACAAACTGCCGCCCAAGGCGCGGCTTGTGGTGGAAATATTCCTGAACGGCCTGATACTCGTTGTTATGTGCAGGTTTTTTGCCGAAAGCGTGAACTACTACAATCAGGGCAAAAGCGGAATCTCCACCATTATGCTGATTCCCCTGAACTACATTTACGCCGCCCTTCCCGTCGGCATCATCCTTATGGCCTTTAACAGGATCAAGATATTCGCCGGTATCATAATCGACTGCGTCCGCAGGATCAAAGACCCCGGCTATACTCCGGCAGCCCCGGAAGTCCATTAGGAAGGTTTATTATGACAACAGCAGTTGCGGTATTAATCTGTTTTTTCGGCCTGATGATTCTGGGCATGCCGATTGCCTACTCCATGATCGTAACGGGTTTTATAACCATCAATTTTTTCCACGCGGGGATTCCCCAGGTTGTCATTCCCCAGCGGGTATTCGCGGGAATCAACAATTTCATTCTTTTGTGTATCCCCTTCTTTATGCTGGCGGGCGAGCTTATGTCCATGACGCCCCTTTTTGACAAACTGATTAACCTGTCAAAGGCCCTTGTGGGGCATATCCGCGGCGGCCTGTCCCATGTGAATATCGTGGTCAGTATGTTCTTCGCCGGGATTACCGGCGCGGCGGTTGCCGACACCTCCGCCGTGGGCGGGATTCTTATTCCCGCCATGAATAAGGAGGGCTACCCCAAGGGGTATACGGTTGCCGTTACGGTAAGCTCCTCAACCCTGGGCGTCATTATTCCCCCCAGCAATCTGATGATCGTGGCGGCGCTCGCCACGGGGCAGTCGGTCGCCATTCTTTTTGTGGCCGGCTTTGTGCCCGGCATCCTGTTGGGCCTGGCCCAGCTTGTGGTAAGTTTTATCTGGTCCTACCGTTTCGGCTTTCCCAAGTCTTCGGACATGACCTGGCGCGACCGCGTGCGGATTTTCTGGGAGGGCATGCCCGCCATAGGAATCCCCGTCATCATCATGGGCGGGATTTTAGGCGGCATCGTAACCCCGACGGAGGCGGCCGACCTGACGATTTTCTACGCCATTGTCGTAGGCTTCTTCGGGCTGCGCAGCGTCCCCACGATGGGCCGGCTATACAGCAGCCTGGTCATCGTCGTGGAACGCCTGGGCGCGGTCATGTTCGCCTTGGGGGCCGCGATGGTTTTGGGCTGGATATTCGCCATTGCCCAGGTGCCTGACGCCATCGGCGCGTGGATACTGTCGGTAACCCAGAACTCGGTCATCATCACGGTCGGGATGCTTATAACAATGCTCATCGTGGGAACCTTTATGGACCCGCTGCCCGCCATTCTGATTTTTACTCCGATCTTTTTGCCCATCGCGGAATCCATCGGCATGGGGAAACTGCATTTTACGATTGTAATGGTTTTCGGATTCGTCATCGGCCTGATTACGCCGCCCGTGGGTTCTGTTTTGTATGTCGGCGCGGCAATCAGCGGGATGAAAGTCGAAGAGTTTGTGAGGGACCTCGTTCCCTTTATTACGGCAATTACCGCTATCCTGTTCCTGCTCGCCTTCGTGCCGCCGCTGGTAACCTATGTGCCGGGACTCTTTTTCTAAAGGCCGGATTCCCGGGCGCCTCGCCGCTGCGCGGCGACCGGGCTTTCCGCTGCAACTCCTCGGCCCCCTGCGGGGGCCTGCGGGGTTTCCGCTGCAATCCCTGGCGCATGGGCGACCAGCCGGGATGCATGGCGAGCAGCAATTTTGCCTTGCAAAATTGCGACCAGCCGGGATGCATGGCGGCCGGTCCAGGTAAGAATATTCCGCTTTCTATGAAGCGTGAATGATAAAAACAAGGAGGAGCGTATGAAAAAAATGTATGTGTTTGTA